>CAMBMK010000072.1 GCA_945868745.1 uncultured Bacteroidales bacterium | reverse complement strand
GGGGTTGAGAGGCTTGGCGTTGGAAAAGTCAACGTCAGCAATATTATTTGTAGAATGAATCCACATCAGACTGGGCGGCATCAGCCGCCGTGGCGGAACGTCAGCGATTATTTGTAAGGAGGAATCCACATTAGAGTGGGCGCGGTCACGCGCCGCGTTGGAGCGGCAATGAGATTTCCTGTGGAAATCGAATAGCGGAGACGCCCGCTGGAGCAAAGCGGAAGCGGTGTGCCCCCTGAAAGGGGCTGTCAGCGTATGCTGACTGGGGTTAAGAGGCTTTTGCAGGCGCCAGCCTGCCCGTGCCAGGTGAATTTCACGGGAGATGATATTGACGAGAAGATGCGTACTGGCACCGCAGCCGGCAATTACGCCGGCCGGCTGCTCAAAGCAAGCTACGCAGCTCAGCCCAAGGGCTGCTCCGCTTGCTTTGTGCCTCCAACGCACAAATAATGCAAATCAACCGGGATTTTACGTTGAGCCGCTATCTCCTTGACGCTTGCCGCGGGGGCCCTTGCAACCGTGATTGAAGCCCGCCGGCCGGAGGCCGGGGCTTTATTAGCATCGCCTCCTTATGAAAGCAAGCTTTCAACGGTGGCGATGCTAATAAAGCCCAGCGCTGCGCGCTGGGCTTCAAACGGTTGCGGAGAGAAGGAGATTCGAACTCCTGATACCCTTTAGGGGTATACACGCTTTCCAGGCGTGCCTCTTAAGCCACTCGAGCATCTCTCCAAGTATGTTACGGCTTCGGGGTTGCAAATATAGTAAAAAATTTTTTTACAAAAAAATAGATTCGAATGCTTCAAAGACGATTGTCTGCAATACAATGGACAAAAGGAGTGTGTGACGACAAAACAAGAAATGGGAGGAAGGTGGAAATAAGAAATGGGAAGAAGGTGGAAACAAAAAAAAAAGAAGGAATCCGGACAAGAGAATAATAGGGACAAAGTGGACGGGAAAAAAGAATGGTCGTGGAAAGGAGAAGGATACTGGACAGAAAAAGCTATAGGGTAATGTGAACGAAAAGATGGATACTAAAAAAAAGCTATGAGGTAATGTAAAAAAAAGAAGGATACAAAAAAGCTGTGGGGTAATGTGGACGAAATAAATGCCGGACGGCAAACTAATCAGCAGCAGGATGGCGGTCAATAGGAAACCGAGCCGGCCACGATGTCTGCCGGTATGGCAGAGCGGACGTAGGTATCACGCTCGAGCTCTTTTCCGGAGAGGTCCAAAGCGCTGAGGATGAGCGCATCGCCATCCCTGGCGACCATGTATGAGGCGCCCCACGGCTTTCCGTCGGTATATGTTCCCGAAAGCATATCCCCCTCAAGCGTCCAATAACCGGAGTACCTGCGATAGCGTCCGGGCCCGACAGCCTGGTACAGGAGAAACAGATTGGTCTCGGTAAATGACAGATACACATCGACTTCCTCGCTACCCAACACCACTTTGGTCTGGATATCGGAAAGACGCCACTCCCCTACGATGTCAATGGGCTTTTCATCTTTACGGCACCCGGCCAGCAACAGCAGCAAGGCTGCAAATGACAACAGTTTCAATCCTTTCATAATATCAATATTAAAAAATGTTTTCTGTATTTCCATAAGAGCTTTTTCAGCCATTATCTTATTATTTATCAGTTACATAACTACGGCTCTTCATCGGCTGCCCCATGCCAACGTCCACCGGAAACCTGGTTTGCCGCTCTGCTCCGCGCTTTGCCTGTAGTTGTGCACAGTTCGTTTGCTCATGTGAAGGTCGCGGCTGATGTTGTTCAGCGGCCACCCGGAGGCGCATTCAACGGCGTCATCAAGTGTGGCTACTCTCAGTCGCAGCATCAAGTGAAGCCCCACCCAACAACCGCCAGTGCCCCGGAAGCATCCGGTTAGAGCCAGCCGCCGTTGCTGCTGAGGACATTGCGCGCCACGACGGAAACGACCTGCGACACCTCCATCCCGCCCATCGAATCCTCCGACCCGAGGGACGAACCGCCCGCTACCGCACTGATCCTGACACGCGCGGACCCGACCTTCGTCGGATGGACATACAGGCGGCCACCGTCAACATAAGGATCCCTTGCAAGACCAAGAGACTCATCCCCGTTGCCGAGCACCTCCACGCCGAGATAAGTCAGATTGACGGAGGACGTGCCGAAATACGGCGACAGGTCTACCCCCTGCTCCGCTCCCGGAATCACGATCGAACTCGGCACACCCTCAATCTTCATCATCAGCTGCCAGGCATCAATGGCTCCGGTACCCATCTGCCTGAAATACGGCTCAAGCGCAAACTCGCTCTTGTAGATGGACTTGAGCCCGACAAGACGTGAATCGATATCGCCCGCGGAAGTCAGGAGCAGGCTTTTGAACTCATCTGCCGAGAATGTCTTTCCGAGCTTCAATGCATACGAAAGGGCAAGCGCGGCAATGCCGGAGACGTGCGGACAGGCCATCGACGTGCCCTGCATATAGGCATAGTCCACCGGCCCTGTCTCGTTTGTGACATTGTCCCCAATCTCCGAAGGTACAGTCGAAAGGATGGCGCTGTAGATCATATACCCCTCCCTGGACGACCTGTGGTTGTATTCTCCGCCGGGAGCTGCGATATTGCAGCCCGGACCGTAATTGGTATAATACGTAGGAAGAAAATCCGGTGCGAAGGCAGTCACGCTTATGATGTCGCTGAGGGCTCCGGGATAGGAACAGTAAGGTTTCCCGTCATTGCCGGAAGCAAAAATGACTATGCCCCCGTCAAGGACAGAATTGTTTTTCGTCGCCTGGAAATAGCGCAGAGCTGCCACCTCTGCCGGACAGGTCCTTTCAAACGTAGCGTCCGACTTGAATGTACCCGAGTCATAACCGAATGAGCACGAGAGGATTGAGGCGCCATTGTCGGCGGCATACTCAAAAGCACGGGCCACGGCGGCATCAGTACCGCCGCTTTTCCCGCTGAACACCTGGCACGACATGATCCTCACCCCGTCACCGGCACCGCTTCCCCCGGCAATGCCCGAGACACCTGTCCCGTTGTTGTTGACCGCGGCAATAACGCCCGCACAATGCGTCCCGTGGCCGGTATCATATTTCGAGCTCCAGGTGATGTCATAGGAATTGTCCACGAAATTGTAGCCGTGATGCCCCTCAGGATCCGACCACATATTTGCCTCGAGGTCGGGATGGGAATACTTCACGCCCTCGTCCACTACCGCCACGATGACGGAATTGTCGCCTGTCGTGAGATTGGCCCAGACATCCTTCACATTGATGTCGGCTCCTGCACAGGCATCATTGGCAATCAGGGTGGAGCCTTCATTGCCGTATGCCCACTGCTCCGGCAGCAGAGGGTCATTGAACACCCCGTCCGCCTTTGTAGCCAAAGCATCTGCACATCCGGGATACGGGACCACCCTGCAATCGGATGCCTTGGAGTACAACTTGTTGAGCTGCACAAGATTGACCGTAGCCAAAGAGCCGAGACGGGCTGCGGCATCCTCCGCGGACACGCCCTCGGCAAGAACAGCCTCATACCACCGGTCCATGCCGAGCTGTCTCTTCAGTGAAGCATCTCCCCTGTCCATATTGAACAGCGGACCGACCGAAGCCACTCCGCATTCTTCCAAAACGGAGAGAAGGGCGGCATCCGGAGCACCGTCAAGATTGAGAAGGACAGATGAGATGCTGTGGGGGCCATCCTCCGCGAGAACCTTGCCGGAAAGGCTTTCCGGCATCTGTTCGGAAAGAGTCCCGCTGCAGGACGCAAGTAGCAGGACAAGCCCCGCGATAATGTAATGTCTGATATATGAATGCATTTTGTACTATTTTGCAGCAAATGCCGCAACGCCTGCAAATATAGAAAAAAACAGGCTTATCGGAAAGCCTGTTTTATAAACCTTAATTCCGCAACACTTTGATTTAACTTTATTTATAAGTACCTGAGCAACAAAAAGTTGCTCAGGATTTTGCCATGTCAGATTTTTCAC
>CAMBMK010000071.1 GCA_945868745.1 uncultured Bacteroidales bacterium | reverse complement strand
TTTTTCTTTCCCTCCAAACTTTTTTCGAAAAATTTTTGAAAAAATCTTACAAAAATCGTTTAAGGGCTACTTTTCGATGAAAATATGTTATCTTTACAAGTCAAAAAAAATACTCAACCGACATTTTGATATGAAACAAACACTGACAAAAATCATCTTTACGGCAGCGATCCTTGCCGCAGGCGTATCGGCCGGCGCACAGGAGACTCCGCTATGGGTAAGGAAAAACGCCATCTCCCCCGACGGGAAGACCATTGCCTTCAGCTACAAGGGCAACATCTGGACCGTAAGCACAGAAGGAGGAAAGGCGCTCCAGATCACTTCCAACGCAGCATACGAATCCGACCCGCTCTGGACCAGAGACAGCAGGGAAATCGTATTCAGCTCATACCGTGAAGGAGGTAAGGACATCTACATCACCTCCGCTCAGGGAGGCACACCGCGCAGGGTGACCGACCTTCCGGGCAACGAGACTCCGAAAGCCGTGCTCGCCGACGGAAGGATCATCTTCTCGGCAGCCCTCGCTACAGACGGGGAATATGACGGATTCCCGGGAGACGCCCAGCTCTATATTATAGGTAAGGACGGCGGCCGCGTTCAGCCGGTGACTCCGATGAACATCCCGGAGCTCAGCGTAAATGCCGCAGGCGACGTGCTCTACGAAGACTACAAAGGCTATGAGGATGCCCTCCGCAAGCACCACACATCCTCGGTGACACGCGACATCTGGCTCTACAGGGGCAGCAACAGCGGCTCATCGTTCAGCATCGACAAGAGGGGCACCTTCACCAAAGTGGCATCCTACAACGGAGAAGACCGCCAGCCTGTATTTGCAGCCGACGGCAAGACATTCTACTACCTCAGCGAGCGGGACGGCAAGGCGATGAACATCTACCGCGCCGATATCGGCGGAGGAGATCCGGTCCAGCTCACCCGTTTTGAAAAGAATCCGGTCCGCTTCATTTCCGTATCGGACAACGGCACAATCGCAATGTCCTGGAACGGCGAGCTTTACACAATGAAGGAAGGCTCAGAGCCGAAGAAGGTGGACATCACCGTGGTCGGAGACAACTTCGAGAAGGAGATGACAAAAATGAACCTCACCTCCGGCGCAGGGGCATATGCTGTATCCCCTGACGGAAAGGAAGTTGCACTGGCAGTAAGGGGAGACATCTTCGTCACCTCATCAGAGTACGGGACCACAAGGCGCATCACCAACACCCCTGAACAGGAAAGGGATGTCTGCTTCTCGCCTGACGGACGCGCAATCTATTATTCTGCTGAAAGAAACGGCTGCTGGAGCATCTACAGGACCGTTCTCACCGAAAAGGACGACAAGCTCTTTACATATGCGACCAAGCTCAGGGAAGAAATCGTGTCGGACCCGGGCGAGACCTGCTTCCAGCCCGAGGTATCCCCTGACGGAAAATACGTCGCCTACCTGCGCGACAGGGAGGATGTGGTGGTAAAGCCTGTCAAAGGAGGTAAGACAAAAGCCCTCATCGTTGACGTAAACTACTCATATTCAGACGGTGACCAGGAGTTTGAATGGAGTCCGGACAGCCGTTACCTCCTCTGCAGCTACCAGGCAAACGGCGGCTGGAACAATGTGGACATCGCCCTTGTGGACGTGGAGAGCGGCGAAATCACCAACATCACCCGCAGCGGCTACAACGACCAGAATTTCCGCTGGGCACTCGGCGGCAAGGCAATGACCTGGCAGTCGGACAAGAACGGCTACCGCAGCCACGGAAGC
Source organism: uncultured Bacteroidales bacterium (assembly GCA_945868745.1). Classification (GTDB taxonomy): domain Bacteria; phylum Bacteroidota; class Bacteroidia; order Bacteroidales; family UBA932; genus Cryptobacteroides. Next base: position 2,308 of record CAMBMK010000071.1, on the reverse strand, counting down.
TGGGGTGCGGAGAGCGACGTCTATATCATGTTCTTCGACCGCGAGGCCATGACCAAATTCCTCCGCGACAAGGAAGGCGAAGAAATCGCAAAGCTCCAGATGAGCGCGAAGGAGGCAAAGAAAGAGGAGAAAAAAGACTCCGCAGACAAGAAGAAACCTGAAAAGCTCAAGCTTCTCCTTGAAGGAAGGGACAGCAGAATCATAAGGCTTACCCATTCATCTTCCAACTATTACGACCACTACCTCACCCAAGACGGAAGCAAGCTCTACTACATCGCACCGCTCGAAAAAGGCTATGACCTGTGCGAGCTTGACATCAAGGAAGGCAACATAAGCGTTGTCCAGAAGGGAGTTGCGGGAAGAATCATCCCTGACAAGGACGACAATATCTACATCGCTACAAGGAACGGCCTCACTAAGGTACGCGACAAAAAGAATATCAGATTCAACGGGGAATTCGAGTTCAGGCCGAAGGAGGAACGCGCATATATGTTCAACCACATCTGGAAACAGGTCAAGGAGAAATTCTACACCGAAGACCTCCACGGATGCGACTGGGACTACTACAAGGCCAACTACGAGAGGTTCCTGCCATACATCACCAACAACTTCGACTTCCAGGACATGCTGTCCGAGATGCTCGGCGAGCTCAACGGTTCGCACACCGGTGCAAGATACAGATACAGCGGCGGAGAAGCCCTGAGCTACCTGGGAGCAATCTACGACCTCTCATACACCGGTGACGGACTCAAGATCAAGGAACTGCTTCCTGACGGAGTGCTCAGCCTCGCAGACCCGGAGATCAAGGAAGGCGACATCATCACAGCCATCGACGGCCACGAAATCAAGGCCGGGGACAACTGGCAGACCTTCCTTGCAGGCAAGGCCGGCAAGAGGATTGCCATCACCGTGGAAAAAGGCAGGAAGAGCGAGGAACTCTTCGTGACACCTGCATACTCCGAATACGACCTTCTCTACAGGAGATGGGTACGCAGAAGGGAGGATATGGTCGAGAAACTCTCCGGAGGAAAGGTAGGCTATGTCCATGTGGAAGGAATGGACTCCGAAAGCTTCAGGGAGGTATTCTCAAAGGCACTCGGCAAATACCGCACCTGCGAAGCGCTCATCGTGGACACGCGTCACAACGGCGGCGGATGGCTCCACGAGGACCTCATCAACTTCCTCAGCGGCAAAGTCTATGTAACATATGAGCCGCGCGGCCGTTTCATCGGCAACGAGCCATTCGTCAAATGGACCAAGCCGTCCTGCGTGCTTGTGGGCGAAGACAACTACTCCGACGCATCCGGATTCCCTTATGCATACCAGACCCTGGGCATCGGCAAGCTCATCGGAGCCCCGGTCCCTGGCACAATGACCGCAGTATGGTGGGAAACCCTTGTGGACCAGAGCCTTGTATTCGGTATTCCACAGGTGGGCAATGTAAGCGCCAAGACAGGCAAATATCTGGAAAACAATCAGGTGGAGCCTGACATCCTCGTCTATAACGACCCTGCATCCGTTCTCGCAGGTGAGGACAAACAGCTTGAAGCCGCTGTAGCCGAGATGCTCAAGGTTATCGAAAAGAAATAATTGATACCATGGACAGGAAACTCGTCATAATTCCTACCTACAACGAAAAGGAAAACATTGAAAAGATAGTCAGGAAGGTATTCTCCCTTGAGGGGGAATACCACATCCTGGTCATCGATGACGGTTCGCCGGACGGCACCGCATCAATCGTGAAAGGACTCATATCCGAATTTGACGGGCGGCTGTCCATAATCGAAAGGGCCGGCAAACTCGGATTGGGCACAGCATATCTGACCGGTTTCAGATGGGCTCTGGAGCAGGGCTACGACTACATCTTCGAGATGGACGCGGACTTCTCGCACAACCCGGATGACCTCAGCAGGCTCTACAGCGCCTGTGCGGAAGGAGGGGCGGATGTTGCAATCGGCTCACGCTACTGCGACGGCATAAGCGTCGTCAACTGGCCAATCAGCCGCATCATAATGTCGTTCTACGCATCGGCCTATGTCAGGATGGTGCTGGGAATGAAGGTATTTGACTGCACCGCAGGCTTCGTGTGCTACTCGAGGAAGGCGCTGCAGACAATGGACCTTGACGATGTCAGGATGAAGGGATACGGCTTCCAGATAGAGATGAAATATACCGCCTGGAAGCTCGGATTCAAGCTGGCGGAAGTGCCGATCATTTTTGTTAACAGAAAGGAAGGCACTTCCAAAATGAGCAGCGGCATATTCGGAGAAGCTTTCTGGGGTGTGCTTGGACTGCGCTGGAGGAAAAT
>CAMBMK010000070.1 GCA_945868745.1 uncultured Bacteroidales bacterium | reverse complement strand
GCTGCGGGGAGCTCGCCCAAAGGGCTCTCCTCGCTGTGGCCGTTGTACCGTAAGCGACTGGGGTTAAGAGGCTTTTGCAGGCGAAAGCCTGCAAAGCCTGCTACTTTCCGAAACGCTTCAGGATATCCCCGTAGGCATCGATTCTGCGGTCGCGGAAGAAGGGCCAGCCCCGGCGCACATATTCGGTGCGGTCAAGGTCAAGCTCGACTACCCTCACATCTTCGCTGTCGGTCGGGAACTGCTCCAGGATCTCGCCCTGCGGACCGGTGGCAAAAGAGAATCCCCAGAAATCAAGGCCTATGGTATTGCCTGTAGGGTCATCCTCGTGCCCTACCCTGTTGACAGTCACCACCGGGAGCCCGTTTGCGACGGAATGTCCCCTCTGGACAAGCTGCCAGGCCATACGCTGCGTCTCCTGCTCTTCCCTGCTGTCCGTACCCACACCGCCGATTGCCGTAGGGTAGATCAGAAGTTCCGCCCCGTTCATAGCCATCAGCCTCGCTGCCTCCGGATACCACTGGTCCCAGCACACAAGCACGCCGAGACTGCCGACAGATGTCTCTATCGGGCGGAAACCGAGGTCTCCCGGTGTGAAATAGAATTTCTCATAGAAACAAGGGTCGTCCGGGATGTGCATCTTGCGGTAGGTACCGGCAATGGAGCCGTCCTTCTCGATCACGACAGCGGTGTTGTGGTAGATGCCGGGCGTCCGGCGCTCGAAGAGCGACAGGACGAGCACGATGCCGAGTTCCGAGGCGAGGGCTCCGTACCGCGAAGTGGACGGGCCCGGTATCGGTTCGGCAAGGTCACAAAGGGAGGCATCCTCGCTCTGGCAGAAATAGACGGAGTTGTGCAGCTCCTGAAGCACAACAAGCTGCGCGCCCATTGCAGCCGCCCTCCTTATATTGTTTTCGAGTTTGACAATGTTCGATTCGATGTCCGGCGTACAGCTCTGCTGTATCATTCCGACTTTCAATTTCCTCATAACCAATTGTTTTTCAGAGCCCGAGCATCAAAAAACAAAGCCCGGCCCACAGTATGCATTATATATAACTTCCTACCGTCGCACCAACAGATTTCTCAGTAAGCAATCCGCGGGGCGCACATTCCGGCAAACCCTACAGCCAGCCCTCCGGGAACTGCATCGTCACACAGTGGAGCCCGCCGTGGCCCGAAAGAAGCGCACGGCAGTCGATGACCACCACCTCCCTGTCCGGGAACACCTCCGAAAGTGCCCTGCGGGCCACCTCATCCTTCGGGGAGCCCGTACCCGGCACAAGAACAGCTCCATTGACAATCAAAAAGTTGGCATACGAGCCCGGGAGCCTGTAATCATCAAGATACATGGCATCCGGGAGCGGAAGCGGCACAAGATTGTAGCTCCTTCCGTCCGCAGTCCTGAAGGAACGCAACTGCTCCTCCATGGCCCTGAGGGACTCGTAATTCTCGTCATCGGGGTCAGTACACTGGGTATAGGCAATGGTGTCGGGACTGCAGAAGCGTGCAAGAATGTCCACGTGACTGTCCGTATCGTCACCGGCAATGCTTCCGTGGTCGAGCCACAGCACCCTCTCAAGACCGAAAGCACTCCTAAGTTCACCCTCGATCTCCTCCCTGTCGAGATACTCGTTGCGGTTTTTGGAACAGAGGCACTCGGAAGTAGCCATCAGAGTCCCGCACCCGTCGGTATCGATGCTGCCGCCCTCAAGCACGAACGGCCTCATATCCACACAGAGCACATCTTCCGCGAACGCATTGCCGAAGAAAATGTTTTTTGTTATCTGGTTGTCCTTGTCGGAAGCGAACTTGAGACCCCATCCGTTGAAAACGAAATCGAAGATATACTTTTCGCCGTTATCCCCGTGCACGGAAATGCCCCCGTGGTCCCTGGCCCAGGTATCATTGATTTCGCACCTGACAAAACGGATCCGGTCCGTGCCAAGGCTCACCGCACGCTCCCTTGCAATCTCCTCCATCCTGGCTCTGGCGGCATCCGGATCGGAGGTCACGACAAGAAGCTCCTCGTGGCGCAGCACAGCGGCTGCAATGTCCACATAGCACTCCTGGACCTTCTCCAATTCATACCAAGGCGTAGTCTCATCCGGCCATGTGAGCTGCACTCCGGCCTGTTTTTCCCATTCTGCAGGTAATCTCATCTCTTCGTTGTATTTGACAAAATACAAATATACAAAATATATGGCAACCGCCGTTTATGCAACGGCACGCAAATAAAAGAGAAGGATATTCGGCGTCTATCAACGGATATACGAATCCCAACAAAAAAGGCTGCATCGCCATGGATGCAGCCCTGTTGGGAATATGTCTGAAAATCCCCGGGATAAGCCCCAAGGGATCAGAGCCATAATGGGATTACCCGAGCTTGTGGATTGCAAGGCCGGAACGGAGCTTCGGCTCAAACCAGGTGGTCTTAGGAGGCATGATGTTGCCGCTGTCGGCAATATTGATAAGCTGGTCCATAGATACCGGATAGAGAGCGAAGGCAACCTTCATCTCGCCGCTGTCAACCCTGCGTGAAAGCTCGCCGAGACCGCGGATACCGCCCACGAAATCAATCCTCTTGTCGGTACGGAGATCCTTGATGCCGAGAATCCTGTCAAGAACGAGGTTGGAGAGGATGGTGACGTCGAGAACGCCGATAGGGTCGGCATCGTTGTACCTTCCTGCCTTTGCCTCAAGGCTGTACCACCTTCCGTCGAGATACATCGAGAAATTGTGGAGATGGGTAGGATGATAGATTTCAGCTCCCTCCTCCTTCACGTCGAAATCCTCTGCGAGGGCGGCGAGGAACGCCTCCTTTGAAAGACCGTTCAGATCCTTTACCACACGGTTGTAGTCAATGATCTTGAGCTGGCTCTTAGGGAAGCATACAGCCATGAAGTAGTTGTACTCCTCATCGCCTGTATGGTGCGGATTCTGCTCCCTCTTCTCTGCTCCCACACGTGCAGCAGCAGCGGTACGATGGTGACCGTCAGCTACATAGAAGGCATCGATACGGGTAGTGAAAATCTCGGTGATACGGTCGATGGTCTTCTGGCAGGTAATAGGCCAGAACTTGTGGCCGAAATTGTTCTCGTCGATGAAATCATACTCCGGAGCCTCTGCAGAAGCCTTGGCGATGATCTCATTGAGCTCATCATCATCCTTGTATGCAAAGAAGACAGGCTCGATGTTGGCATTCTGGATGCGTACGTGGATCATACGGTCATCCTCCTTGTCCTTGCGGGTGAGCTCATGCTTCTTGATGACACCGCTCGTGTAGTCATCGGTGTTGGCGCAAAGTACAAGTCCGTACTGGGTCCTGCCGTCCATGGTCTGTGCATAGACATAGTAGCAAGGCTTTTCGTCCTGTACGAGCCATCCCCTGCCCTGCCAGTCCTTGAAATTCACGACAGCACGGTCGTAAACCTTCTGGTCGTGGTCAGGAAGGATAGGGTCGAAATCAATCTCGGGCTTTGTGATATGGAGAAGGGACTTCTCCCCTGCCATTGCCTTTGCCTCCTCGGAGTTGATCACATCATAAGGCGGAGCGGCTACTTCAGTAACCAGATTCTTCGGCGGGCGAACCGCTGCAAAAGGTCTTACTCTTACCATAATACTATTCTATTTGTTGACCTGGAACCTTGTATTGCCGTTTACGAAGAAGTCCACAATCTGGCGTGCGGCTGCAAGACCGGCATTGATGTTGGCCTCTGCGGTCTGGGCACCCATCTTCTTAGGGGTTGCGAAAACACGGTTGCCGAACTTCTCGCGGAGAGTCTCATAATTGTCAGGCATCACGTCAGCGATGTACTTGAGGTCAGGACGGTCCTCGAGAGCCTTCTCGAGACCGGCCTCATCGATGACCTCCTTGCGGGCGGTGTTGACAAGGCAGGCGCCCTTAGGCATCTTTGTGATGAGGTCATATCCGATGGAACCGATGGTCTCAGGGGTTGCAGGGATATGGACGGACACGAAATCGGACTTTGAATACATGTCTGCAAGGTCAGCTGCAGGCTCTGCTCCGAGTTCGCGGATCTTGTCGGCAGGGATGAACGGGTCGATGGCCATGATCTTCATTCCTAGGGCCTC
>CAMBMK010000069.1 GCA_945868745.1 uncultured Bacteroidales bacterium | reverse complement strand
CCCGCAACCCGGCATATCCTGTCGGCAAGGGCCCCCACATCCCCGACCGGGACGAGGAATCCGTTGGCATCTTCCGAGCCGGACATGGCATCGGTGATTATTTCCGAAGGGCCAGTAGGACAGTCATAGCTGATAAGCGGAAGCCCGAACGAAGATGCCTCCACAAGAGCCAGCGGGAATCCTTCGTGAATCGAGCTCATCACAAGGGCCGAGGCCTGCTGATACTCTGCGGCAATGTCCTTCACCACTCCCCTCAATGTCACGGCTCCGTCAAGCCCCAGACGCCCGATCTGCGCCCGCAGGGACTGCTCGAGCTTTCCCTCCCCGAAGATGTCCAGATGCCAGTCGGGATGGCTCCCGGCAACAATCGCCCAGGCATCTACCAGATCCCTGAAATTTTTCTGCTCCTCAAGCCTTCCGACTGCTATCATCCTCTTTCCTTCAAGCGTTGAAAACCGCCCGGGAGGAGTCGTGACAGGGTTGAAGATACGTTCCACCCTGCGGCAGTATTTCTTCCAGAGGGGAAGGTCGCGCCCGGTCAGGGTCACCATACAGTCAAACTTTTTCAATGCATTCCCGAGCAGCCATGTCCGCAGCAGCGCATAAGGATAGAGAAGGGCTCCGCGGTATTTTCTGAAGAATTTGTCATGGCTGAAATGGTATTCGGCCACGCAGGGACGTCCTCCGGCAACGGCCGGAAGGGCATAGACCTCCATGCCGCATAGCGAGACACAGACATCAGGATCAACCTCCCGGACCGCACGTGCAAGCCGTTTGCGGACAGTACCCCTGAACCTCCCGGAATCCGAAAGGTCCAAGATGCCGACCGACGGGGACAACGGAAAGAACGGCTTCCTGCCTTTAAGACGGAGCACAGCTATTGTGACCTCGTGGCCCCTTGAGGCAAGGAGGTTTGCCTTCACTGAAAGGACCCTTTCCATCCCTCCCGAATTGTGGAGCCCCCTGATGCAGTACATTATTTTCATACCGGCAAAATACTTTCATCCAAATATGCAAATATAGCAATTATTGAAGCAATTGTTTTGTATATTTGCAGGCGCAGCGGATTCCATGCTGCGCATTTGCATTAATCCGACGATGAAACACATTGAAGTTGCGGCAGCAGTGATCAGACGTGGCAATGAGATTTTTGCCACCCGGCGCGGCTATGGGGAGTTCAAAGACTGGTGGGAATTTCCGGGCGGAAAGCTCGAGGCCGGAGAATCTCCGGAGCAGGCTCTCGTACGCGAAATCAGGGAAGAGCTTGATGCGGAAATCACGGTCGGCAATCTTATCCGGACCGTGGAATGGGACTACCCCTCCTTCCACCTTACCCTGCACTGTTTCTGGTGCAGACTCTCCGGAGGGACCCTTCATCTGAACGAGCACGAAGCCGCAGCCTGGCTGGACAAGGACACCCTGTATTCAGTAAAATGGCTTCCGGCGGACGATGCCATCCTGAAAGAAATTGAAACGAGCTTATAAACAATCAACAAGAAGGCGCCTTCCGGGATCGGCAGGAGACACGGCTATTACATTCTAAGCCTGAATCCCGCAAGGAGCGTGTCCGGACAGAAATTGAAGACCGAGGCCATCTCCCCCGCCATGCAGAAGCCGCAGTCACGGCACAACGCGGTCCCGTAGCCCGAGCAGAGACCGTCCTTTCCGTCGGGATAGATGAAATTGGTGACAAAGCATTCCTTTCCGAGGCTTATCTGCCCGAGGGCGTTTTTGCGCATTTTCCTGAGGCCGGAAACGGAATTCATTATCGGATAACCCTTTTTCCTGTAGGCAAGTACAAGGTCAATAATCTCCACCTTCTTTTCTGCAGGAAGCATCAGGTATTCTGTCCCGGGATATGGGGTGTGGAAATTGACCGAAATCTGTCCGATGGCCGGATTGTTGCGTGCATACTCGATAGCGCTGCCCACTGACTCCCAGTTGAGGGAATTCACAACCATATTGACGCACAGATGTTTCTGGCCGCATCTGCCGATGTTTTCCTCAAGCTTTGCGAAAGTGCCATGGCCGCGTATCTGTTCGTGATAGCTTCCCACTCCGTCCATCGACACCCAGACCGAATCTGGGCGGATCCAGGAGAAATCCTGCTGGGCATTGGTAGTGACTGTGACCGAAAAGAAACCTATGGCCTTGGCTGCATCAATGATGTCATTGACGGTCCTGTCACCCTCCCTCCACAGAGTCGGCTCCCCTCCCTCGAGATCGAGGAATCTCGAACCTGCGTCATATGACCTTTTCATATCCGCAAGAATGTCGTCAAACTTTCTCTGCCTGTATCCGGCGCTTCCGTAAACCGAACAGTGCTTGCATCGGAGGTTGCACTTGTCCGTTATGAAGAGGACCGTCTGAAGCGGAGCCCTTCGTCCCAGGAAACGGGCCCTGAAGAACCACAGGGCAAGGTACATATATCTTTTCAGCATGTCAAAAAGCATGGCCTAAAATATTTTATCAATAAAAAATACTATAATCACAATAAGGCAATAGAAAGTGGTGGCGTTGCGTGCCATAAGCCATCGGAACAGGAACCAGTCGATGCCGGCGGCCACATAGGCATCCCAGTTGCCCATAGGCCCCATCCACCAGCGCGGGACATCATCGTGGGGCAGGTTGTTGACAAACTTCCAGGTGGACACGATCAGGCTTACGGACATCGGGAGTACGGCAAATACAGCCAGATACAGGATGCTCCATCCGAAAAATGCCACATTTGCCGCAATGCAGAGGAAAGGCACGGCCGTCATCACGGCAAGGGCCGAAATCTGCATACGTTTTCCTCCGAGCAGGTGGGCGAAGGTAAATTTGCCCAGTTCCCTGTCGGCAGAAGTCTCCATCATCGAATGGACATACACAATATCCGTTACCATGCATCCTACTCCGATGCTCAATATGGTCAGGTCAGCACGGAAGATGCCTCCGGTGAGCGCGGAATGGACGCCCGTCATAATCAGCGGTCCGAACATCAGGCCAATCACGAGCTCTCCGAAGCCGTGATAACCGAGCCTCAGCGGGCCGCCCGAATACTGCGTGCCGAGCACAAGGGCCGCAAGGGCACAGGCCGCAACTGCGGCGGCGGATTTCCATCCGTTCAGGATCAGCTGTCCCGCCACTACCGCCAGGCCCATGATTGCCGCAAACCCGAGGAAACACAGGACTGCCCGCAGCAGGTCCTTTTCAGAGGCATCTCCGGACTGGATGTAGCTGCATTTTTCCATACGCGCCCTCACCGACCCCTCAGCCACAAGACGGGAGCGGATCTTTCCGGAGGGAAGCCCCTTCCTGTAGTCGAAATAGTCGTCGGCAAGATTCATCCCGAGATGACCCGCAGCAACTCCGAGCACAACCGGAAGGATGAACGGCCAGAAAAAGCCGTCCTCGCCGATTGACAGCACGATGGCCGTAATGCACGGCAGCAGGCTCTGCGGAAGGGCAATCTTCCGTGCATTGTCAAGCCAGAATGAGAATTTGTTCATGATGGTCCGTTTGAAAACGGCATCAAAGGTAAGACAATTAAAACAGATTGTCAATATATGACGCTGTTCCTGCATTCGGCCGGCGTCAGGTCATGAGGTAAGAAATGCCCCGGCTCACTCGTCGCCGGAAAGTATTTTCACAAGGTTGAGGCCCTCCTGCATGCCTGCAATGTAGGGGTCAGTGAAGCTGCCGTCCCTCAATATCTGTGAAATATACAGGGGATATCCCTGGAAAAAGGCCACCTGGACGAAACGGTCGCCCTTCATGAGCTTGGAATTGATCGATTCGACAACCTCGAAGGTCATATCTCCAAGATACCTGAGGGTGACCACCCTGCCGGGCTCCCATCCGATGCGGACCAGCTGCGACACCTCAAGCTGGTTTGCCGACACGGAATTGCGGCTGAAGAAAGTCGAGTTGACGGAAGGGTCAGTCATTGCCGAAGAGCAGAAAGCGTCATATGTGTCCTTGCCCACATATTTGGCAAGGATGTCAAGCGTGCTCTTCCGCGGAACAGGCTTCATGGTCACATAGCCGTACAGGCGCTTGAGTGTCGATGTGGATATCAGTTCCCCGGTCTCCATTTCAATCATGCAGGAAAGGGACTCGTAATCGGATGTGGTTGCGAGTTTCTTTCCGTAATGCATTTCCACACA
>CAMBMK010000068.1 GCA_945868745.1 uncultured Bacteroidales bacterium | reverse complement strand
TCAACTGATACGGAGGATTGCCAATTATTACATCAAAATGCATATTGAAAACTTTCTTTACGTCAAGGTTGTGTATGAACTGATATGCGTGGCTTTCGAGTTCCGGGCCACGGTCGTACTCGCTCTGCGAGGCTCCGCACCAGATGCATTTGCCGTCTTTCCAACTGTGCCCGATGCGCTGATAGATAATGTTGCCCTGCGGCCTGTCGTCCGGGAAACGGTATGCCGACCATTCGCTGCTCGGGTATTTGCTGCAATAGACACTCCGGCGTGACAAAAGGCTTGTAAGCTCGGTGATCGCTATGCCGAAGAGCTGTCTGGAGAAGATGTGCTCCAGGCGTTTCTCAAGGTCGGGGATCTGCCCTTCAAGTCCTTTTATCAGGCGTTTTGCGATTTCCCGCAGAAAGACTCCGCTCTTGCAGCAGGGGTCGAGGAATGTGGTGTCGGGATTTTCAAACAACCTCTGTGGGAGCATATCGATGACCTTGACTGCAAGCTCCGGAGGGGTGAAAACCTCATCGTTGCTCAAGTTGGCGATGCACGAAAGCACGTCCGGATTATAGACGTTCTGAAACAGACTGTTCTCCATCTTCTTGTACCTTTTTATAGTGTGTCACGTACCTTTTCAGAAATGTTCCCCCCTCATCGGCTATCCCGCCTCCCCTGCCGAACAGACCACCTTCGGAAGCAAGGAGTCCGGCCATTGTGTAGTCGGTGCGCTGCATATGGATTGGATCAATCAGTGCCCATTCGGAAAAGACTATCGGGGAGGGAGTGTCGTTGCCGCTGTCGTCCACGCACATAAGAGTCAGAGCATTGCCGCAGATGATGTTGCGGCTGATGATGAACTGCGTGGCCTCCCTTGCCCGGGACGAGGCGTTTTTCCTGCACACAGCCGTGTATTGTTTGTCCCACAAGGAGTACAGCCGTTCCCGGCAGGCAAGGACATTGTCGTTCATAATGTCTATGCCGTACAGGCTCCCGATGGCAAGAATCGAGTATTTTTCGAAGTCGCGGGGACTTTTTCCGTATTTTTTTACAAGGAATGAGAGCTTGCGGCCGAGAATGGCGGACAGGAAGTTGCCGTCTCCGCATGCCGGTTCGAGAAAACGGCTGTCAGGGCGGATGCATTCGTCGGCGACAAGGTCCAGCATTGCGTTCACCTCCCGCTCTGCCGTAAACACCTCTCCACGCTGCGAAACCCTTTCCCTGGATTTTATCTGGGACTTCTGCTGCCCTTTCTCTGCCATTGCAGTAATACAAGTGCGGTCAGGGCTACACTATCCGCGGTTAACCGTTGCCATAAAGACATAAAAAAAGCGTGAAGCCCTGCATCTTTGCTCGCTTCACTCCTTGAGGCTCTGGCAAAGCCCGAATGTCAGAAACGAGCAACGCCTAAGCCCCACGCCGATATGTAATCATTGCCTTCATTGCGCCGCCTTCCACAGGGTACACCTATGGCTATACAACACAGTGAAGGAATGCTGTTTACATACCTTCGGGGCATTCACGTTGCTTTGTTTCTGACAGACAATTTGAAATTTTCCTACGATTTCAGATCGTCAAAACCAAAGCGTAGTAAACGCCTTATAATATGTCTTGTCCCACCCTCCCTGCCTGCCGCAGCAGGCCATTCGGCGCAGGACAGGACAAATATACACAAATTACTCTGATCTTTCAAAACCGCACCGCCTTCGCCGGAAGCTTTTTCCATCGTTTGTTTTCAGAAGAAAACTTTTGATATTTCAATAATAATCCATATTTTTGTATTAAAATTATAGATATATCAAAAGATGTATGAGGATATAACATCTCCATATGAGTCCATTGCTTCTGTTGGAAAAGCATTCGCAAGGTATAGAAAAGCACTGAATATTTCGCAGCAGCGGCTGCACGTGAAAACCGGGATTTCGATTTTCACAATCAGCCAGTTTGAAAACGGGAAAGGACAGGGTCTGTCACTTGCGCACTTCCTGCTGCTTCTGGATGCACTTGGCCTGGATATTTCTTTGGATGGATTGATACCGGCGGCAAGCGATATCGATCCGGAAAAATTATGGATGCAGCAAAATGGGAAAGGAGGTAAACGATGAATGGAAATGCCGTCAAAGTTGTTTTGTGGGGAGAAACGGTCGGATATATGTCCTGGGATTCTTCAGATTGGAGAACAGCCTCATCCGTATTCCGTTTTGAAAAAGGATTCCCCGGGAAAGGGCTCGACATATCTCCGCTGATGATGTCGATACACTCCCCTGCCGCCCGGGAGCAGTTGATCGTCAGGGGTACAAACCCGAAAGGGCGCTTCAGGGGTCTGCATCCGGTATTTGCGGACTCGCTGCCGGACCATTGGGGCAACAGCATATTCCGCAAGTGGGCAGAAGAACACAAAGTCAGTATGAAGAACGTCACCGGCGTCGATCTGCTGTCATTCATCGGCACGCGCGCAATGGGGGCGTTTGAATATTATCCAGCATTCATCGACAATGAGCAGGGGGCTTTCGATGTGGATGTCAACGAGTTGTATGACTTCGCCAGAAAGGTACTGTCAGAACGCTCAGAACAGGCTTTTGACGCAGATCACGAGCTTCTCTGGAGCGACCTGATCAAATTGGGGACATCTCCGGGAGGGAGGAGGCCGAAAGCACTCATTGCCATCAGCGACAAGGACGGCAGCATAAAGTCCGGACAGGCCGGATTGCCGGAAGAATACAGGCATTACATTCTAAAGTATGACAACGGGTCTGAGATGTTCCCCTACGCCCGTCTGGAATACGCATACTACAATATGTGCCTCGATGCGGGGATAAAAATGATGCATTCCGAACTGAAGAGGTTTGGAAACAGAAGTCATTTCGTCACTGAAAGGTTTGACAGGACACCTGAGGGTAAGGTGCATATGCAGTCTCTTGCCGCATTGACAGGCGGGGCAGAATCTTATGAAGAAGCATTCAGTGCAATCAGGCGGCTTAAACTTGACTATCCGGACAAAGAGCAGCTTTTCCGGATGATGGTATTCAATGTTCTGAGCGGAAACATCGATGACCACGACAAGAATATCTCTTTCCTGATGGACAGTCATGGACAATGGTCAATCGCTCCCGCGTACGACATTGTCTATAGCATTGATCCGGACACTCTCGGTATCCAGAAGGGCCAGTCGATGAGCATCAACGGCAAGACGCTCGACATAACTGAAAAAGATATTCTTGAGATGGCAAGGGAAAATGACATAAACAACCCGTCAGGAATAATCGCCCAAATACTTGATACCGTATCGGACTTCCGCACATATTGCGCGGCAGCCGGCGTAAACGGCACGACCTGCGACATAATGCAGAAAGAATTGAATGTCAGATACAATTCTTTCAAGTGACTGCATCATATTCCCTAAAGAGTATTATATTTGCAAGACCTGGGACATGTTCTGGAAGCTGGTGCCTGCAGTCCTGATAGTCCCGCTCACTTTCATAGCAACAAACTGACCTGGAAATCATGATAAAGGAAGACAACAAATCCGTCCTGCACGGAATCCTGCTCATCGTACTGTTTTCGTTTTCGGCATTCTACATTGCCGGCTTTGAGTTTGTCAAAAAGCTGTCACTCAGTCCCCTGATTGTCGGCATCATACTGGGAATGCTCTATGCCAACAGCCTCCGGAGCAACCTTCCGCAGACCTGGGTACCCGGCATCAAGTTCTGCTCCAAGCAGATCCTGCGCCTCGGAGTGATACTCTACGGCTTCCGCCTCACATTCCAGCAGGTGATGGAAATCGGCCTGCCCGCGATAATTGTGGACCTGATAATCGTCTGCGGCACGCTCGGGCTGGGCATCCTCATCGGGAAACTCACCAGGACAGACAGCCAGACTGCCCTGATGACGGCCACGGGAAGCGCAATCTGCGGCGCAGCGGCAGTCCTCGGGGCGGAACCTGTGGTAAAATGCGAGCCCCACAAGACGGCAGTAGCCGTGTCAACAGTTGTAATATTCGGCACAATATCGATGTTCCTCTACCCGGTCCTTTACCGGAGCGGAGTTCTTGACGGACTGACCGACAAGCAGGTAGCCGTATATCTTGGCTCCACGGTCCACGAAGTTGCACACGTTGTGGGAGCCGGCAACGCCATAGACGCCGCAGGAGGCAATGTGGCCGACGCAGCCACCATCACAAAAATGATAAGGGTGATGCTTCTTGCCCCGGTGCTCCTGGTGATGAGCCTGTTGCTCGGCAGTGGCGGAGAAGGCGGCAAAAGAAAGATCACAGTGCCGTGGTTCGCATTCTGGTTCATCGGCGTGATCTGCCTCAATTCGCTGCTCCAGGGGGCATCTTTCATCCCGCAGGACGGCCTTGCGAAAGTCACCGGGATGATCAACAGTTTCGACACCTTCCTCTTGACAATGGCCATGACAGCCCTCGGCGCCGAGACAAGCTTCGACAAGTTCAAACAGGCCGGGGCAAAGCCGTTCGTAATAGCCGCAGTCCTCTTCCTGTGGCTTACCGTAGGAGGCTATTTCATCACGAAACTTATTGTCTGACAAGCTCTGAGACCACAGCACGCTCCGTCCGGCCGGAAGGGCCCCGCGAGGTGCTGTGGTACTCTTTTGCCCGGCATATTCTCTCAATCTCCGC
>CAMBMK010000067.1 GCA_945868745.1 uncultured Bacteroidales bacterium | reverse complement strand
TAGGGCCTCGGCCTTCTTGCCTACGAGACGGCCCACGTTGCCGAATGCCTGGACTCCGAGGGTCTTGCCCTGGATCTCGGAACCGGTGGCAGGAGTAAACTGTCCGCGGCTCATGTAGATCATCATGCATACGGCAAGCTCTGCGACAGCATTGGAGTTCTGTCCAGGGGTATTCATTACCACTACATTGTGGGCAGTGGCGGCTGCGAGGTCAACATTGTCGAAGCCTGCGCCGGCGCGAACCACAATCTTGAGGTTCTTTGCAGCGTCGAGCACCTCTGCGGTGACCTTGTCGGAACGGATGATGAGGGCATCGGCATCAGCAACGGCTGCTACGAGGTCCTTCTGCTCTGCATATTTCTCAAAAGCCTCGAAGGTATATCCTGCGGACTCTACAATCTCCCTGATGGCTGCAACGGCAGCTGCGGAGAATGGTTTCTGGGTTGCCAAAAGAACTTTCATGGCCTGATTACTTTTTGAGGTTCTCGAATTCCTTCATGCAGTCAACAAGTGCCTGTACGTCCTCGATAGGGCAGGCATTGTAGAGGGAAGCCCTGAAGCCGCCCACGCTGCGGTGGCCCTTGATGCCGACCATTCCGCGCTCCTTGGCGAATGCCATGAACTCGTCCTGGAGGTCCTCCTTGCCCGGAGCCATCACGAAGCATACGTTCATGAGCGAGCGGTCTTCCTTCTCTGCAGTGCCGACGAACATGGAGTTGCGGTCGATTTCGTCATAGAGGAGGGCTGCCTTCTTCTTGTTGAGGTCATAGATGGCCTCTACGCCGCCGATGCTCTTGAGCCACTTGAGAGTCTCGTTCATGATGAAGATGGCGAGTACCGGAGGGGTGTTGAACATTGAACCCTTGTCGAGATGGGTGCGGTAGTCAAGCATGGTAGGAATATACCTTGAAACCCTTCCGAGGGAGTCCTTGCGGACGATTGCGAAGATCACGCCTGCAGGGCCGACGTTCTTCTGTGCACCGCCGTAGATGAGGTCATACTTGCTGACATCCACCGGACGGCTCATGATGTCGGAAGACATGTCCGCGATGAGCGGGCAAGGGCAGTCGATGTCGGTATGGATCTCGGTACCGTAGATGGTGTTGTTGGTGGTGATGTGGAGATAATCAAGGTCTGCAGGAATCTCGAATCCCTTAGGGATGTAGGTGTAGTTCTTGTCCTTCGAGCAGGCGATTGCATAGGCGTCACCGATGCCCTGAGCCTCTTTGAGTGCCTTGTGGGCCCATACTCCGGTATCGAGATATGCAGCCTTCTTCTCGAGATAATTCATTGCTACATAGAGGAACTGGAGGCTTGCGCCACCGCCGAGGAAGAGGACTTCGTGGGTATCAGGAATATGGAGAAGCTCTTTCCAGAGGGAACGGCACTCATCCATAACTGCTTCCCATTCCTTTGTCCTGTGGGAAACTGAAACAACAGGAATACCGGTGCCCTTGAAATTCTTCAGGGCTTCAATGGTATTGTCGATGGCCACCTGCGGAAGAACGCAAGGACCTGCATTGAAAACATGAACTTTGCTCATGACTGTGGTTAAAAATAATTAATTGGCTATTGTAAAATTGTATTCTGTACCGTGATGCTGCGGATAAGGACGCTGCCTATCGAAACATCGTCCAAAGATAATCATTTTTTGGATAACTATATCGTTTTATCAAATAATTTGAAGGGCGGCAGGTCCAAAGCGGTTCAGAGGGCGGTTGCGGCCACCCCACGGATATCCGAAATCCGCCTGATGAAATCCTCCTCCAGGGTGAGGCGTACCCTGACGCGCAGGGTGCAGTCGAGGCCGAAATCCTGCGAAAGCTGCTCAAGGCCCATATCCTTGATGACATTCATCACCTGCGGAAGGGCATCGTAGCCGAATGACAGGGAATACCGCACGGAGGCCGTACGGACAATGGTCCCGGCGGCATCAAGAGCATCGGAAGCACTTGTGCGATAGGCCTTTATCAGTCCGGGAACCCCGAGCTTGATGCCTCCGAAATAGCGTACCACCACGACAAGCACATCGCTGAGCCCCCTGCTTTCAAGCTGGCCGAGGATGGGCCTTCCCGCAGAACCGGACGGCTCCCCGTCGTCATTGGCACGGTACCTGTCCGCCTTGAGGCCGAGACGGTAGGCATAGCAGTGGTGGCGCGCATCGTGGAACTCGCGCCTGAGCACCTCGAGCACGGCCTTGACATCATCTTCGGTCTCCACCGGGTACGCCCTCGCGATGAAACGGCTTCCGCGGTCCTTGTAGATGCCTTCGCCGCCTCCGGGGACGGAAAGATATTCGTCAGCAAGAAGCGCCATGGCTATTCCTCGATTCTGGAGATGCGGGCTCCGAGCGCACAGAGACGCTGCTCGATGTTTTCATATCCGCGGTCAATCTGCTCGATGTTGCCGATGACGCTCGTTCCCTTTGCACTCATTGCGGCAAGAAGCAGCGCGATTCCGGCCCTGATGTCCGGAGACGTCATCCTGCTGGCGCGGAGACGGAATTTGCGGTCGTGTCCGATGACCACTGCCCTGTGGGGGTCGCAGAGGATGATCTGGGCACCCATTTCTATGAGCCTGTCCACAAAGAAGAGCCTGCTCTCGAACATTTTCTGATGGATCAGCACGCTGCCGCGGCACTGGGTGGCGGTGACGAGCATCACGCTCAGCAGGTCAGGGGTGAGTCCAGGCCACGGCGCATCGGCAATGGTCATGATGGAACCGTCTATGAACGAATCGATTATGTAGCTTTCCTGCGCCGGGATGAAAATGTCGTCGCCCCTCTGCTCGAGCTTTACCCCGAGGCGGCGGAAATGCTCCGGAATCACTCCGAGATTGTCGTAGGAGGTGTCCCTGATGGTGAGGGAGCTTTGGGTAAGCGCCGCCATTCCGATGAACGAACCGACCTCGATCATATCCGGAAGAAGCCTGTGCACGGTACCGTGAAGGCCTTCCACACCGTGGATTGTCAGCAGGTTGGAGCCGATGCCTTCAATCTTCGCGCCCATCGACACGAGCATCCTTGAGAGCTGCTGCACATAAGGCTCGCAGGCGGCATTGTACATGACGGTCGTGCCCTTTGCAAGCACGGCGGCCATAAGGATATTGGCCGTACCCGTGACGGAAGCCTCGTCAAGAAGCATATACCTGCCCTGCAGACCGTCCTGCGGGGCCGTGAGCCGGTAGGCGCGGAGCGTCGTGTCATAGTCCATCGAAGCGCCGAGGGCCATCATTCCGAGAAGATGGGTATCCACCCTGCGGCGGCCGATCTTGTCTCCGCCCGGTTTCGGGAAAAATGCCCTTCCGAAGCGTCCCAGAAGCGGTCCGGCAATCATCACGGAGCCCCTGAGGGAAGCGCACTTGCGCACAAACTCCGGGCTGGAGATATAGTCCACTTTGATGTTGCGGGCGCAGAACGACCAGGTGCCTGCCCCGCGGTGTTCCACGGCAACGCCCATGTCCCTGAGGATGTCCATAAGGTTGCGTATGTCCAGGATGTCGGGAATGTTGCCGATGACCACTTCCTCCTCTGTAAGGAGGACTGCGCAGATCACCTGGAGCGCCTCATTCTTCGCTCCCTGAGGGACAATCTCGCCACTGAGGGTGTGGCCGCCTTCAATTACAAACGATGCCATATGCTTTGCTGTTACTCAAGTCTTGCAAAAGACAATTCAACTGACGTGCTCAACTTCCGGCATGAGCTCAATGCCGAACTTTTCGAGGACGGAAGCCCTGATCCTGTCCTCCAGGTCCTTGATTTCCTGCGGTGAAGCATTTCCGGTAGCATTGACAATGACAAGGGGCTGGCTGTCCCATACCCCGGCATTGGCGCCCCTGTAGCCCTTCCAGCCGCACCTGTCTATGAGCCACGCGGCAGGAATCTTCACCTTCCCTCCCCCGAGGTCATAATGCGGGACCGTCTCCCCGAAGTCCCTGGCCAGCTGCCCATACTTTTCCGCAGGGACAACCGGATTGCGGAAAAAACTCCCGGCGCTTCCGACCTTCACAGGGTCAGGGAGCTTGCCGCTGCGGATGTTTACGATCACACTGCGCACCTGGGAAGGGGTGAGCATATGCTCGTGGACCGCAAACTGGCCGCAGGAGCGCGTAACCGCCTCAAGCACATTGCCGTATCCCAGCTCCGGAGAATATTCCTCGCGAAGATTGAACGACACGGCCGTGACAATGTAGCGGCCTTTGCCCTCATTCTTGAAAATGGAGTCGCGGTAGCCGTAGGCACACTCTTCCGGACGCAGGGCCACCATAGTATGCTGCTCAGTGTCAAAACATTCCACAGTGGAGATGATCTCACAGACCTCACGCCCGTAGGCTCCGATGTTCTGGACAGCAGCCGCCCCCACTTCGCCGGGGATCATCGAGAGGTTTTCCGGGCCCCACAGCCCCCTCTCGGCACACCAGAGGCAGAAATCGTCCCACGGCACTCCCGCACCGGCACGGACCGACACCCCCGACTCCAGCCGGGTATGGTCTATGAAACGGATGCAGCTGTGAAGCACGGTACCGGGAAAGTCATTCATCAGCAATATGTTGCTGCCGCCTCCGATATGGAAGAACGGCCTTGGGAGCCCCACGTTGCCGAGGGCCTCCACAAGTTCTTCAATGCTGTAATAATCGACAAGACAGGCAGCCTTGACCTTCATCCCGAAAGTGTTTCTTCCGGCAAGGGACGCATTATAAAAAATATCCATAACCAAACACTGTATCCATACCCGGGCCAACCTCCGGACAAGGCAGTTTCATATACTTCAATATGGTAAAGATACAACAAAAACGCCGTATCCTAAAGAAAAAATGCAGGCGGTGGAGCCGGAAAAGCAAAGGCTTGCGTTTTGACGATTACTGAAGCTCCACAAAACGGGCGGTAGGGTCACGGCGCCACCA
>CAMBMK010000066.1 GCA_945868745.1 uncultured Bacteroidales bacterium | reverse complement strand
AAGGATTGCACGCCTGGACTCCGACAGCGCATCTTCGGCCGGACAGATAATAGAGGATTTCGCAGACGGGCGCACGGACATACTGATCGGCACGCAGATAGTTGCAAAAGGCTTTGATTTCGAGAGGCTTGACCTTGTGGCAGTCATCCAGGCAGACGGGCTTTTCGGCCAGCAGGACTTCCGTGCCGACGAAAGGGCCGCACAACTGCTTGTCCAGCTGCGGGGAAGATGCTCCCGCCGCGGGGGAAAAGGTCTTTTCGTCATCCAGACCGCCACCCCTGACCACCCGGTGTATTCGATGCTCGACGGAGGGGAGGACCTTACCCTCACAAGGCTCGGGGAACGGAGGGCTTTCGCCTTTCCACCGGTGACACGCCTGATAATCGTCCAGGTCAGGGACACCAATCCCGACAGGGCGGAGCGGATGGCAAACCTCCTGTGCAGGGCCCTTGCCGCAAGATTCAGGACAGCCCCGTCGCTGACAATGATTCCCCCGCAAGGCCAAAGCATATGCATTTCCTACCCGTATGCTCCCGTAATCGACAAAGTTTCAGACAGATACATCCGGCATATCCGTATCGTGCTCCGGCGCGATTCCTCCCTTTCCGCCAATAAAAAGGCCATCGGGGAATGTATTGCGGCATTCGGGAAGGAACATTCATGGGAGGGACACACAGTCATTGACGTTGACCCAGCATAAAGTTTGCAGCAACGGGCCAATGCGCTGTCTGCCAGGGGGCGTGGAACAATCGTGGAACATTTTTACGGAAAAACCCGTTCAAAAAGATTTTTATTAGTAAATTTGCCGTTCACGGTTGCCGCGCCAGCGCAGCGCCATAATCAGCATTCAAATGGGAAAAGTAATTGCAATCTCAAACCAGAAAGGAGGAGTGGGAAAGACCACGACCGCCATCAATCTTGCGGCATCGCTCGCAGTGCTTGAGAAAAAAGTGCTCATAATCGATGCGGACCCGCAGGCCAACTCGACCTCCGGACTGAACTTCTCCCCGGAAGACGACCAGCACAGGACACTCTACGAGGTCATCATCGGAGAACTCGACATCAGGGACGCACTTATCCAGACGGAGATGAACAACCTCCATATGGTACCGTCGCACATCAATCTCGTCGGCGCGGAAATCGAGATGCTCAATGTCCCGGACAGGGAATCCCTGCTGAAGAAGGCATTGGCCCCGGTCAGGGACGAATATGATTTCATCATCATTGACTGCGCACCTTCCCTCGGGCTGATTACGGTCAATTCACTTACGGCGGCTGACTCGGTCATCATCCCCGTCCAGCCCGAATTCTTTGCGCTTGAGGGACTCGGAAAGCTTCTCCAGACCATACGCCTTGTACAGAACGGCGTCAATCCGTCCCTCACCATTGAGGGCTTCATTGTGACAATGTTCGACGGGCGCACGAGAGTCCACAACCAGGTGGTGAACGAGCTTCGCGAACATTTCGGCGACATGGTGTTCAATACCGTCATCCAGCGCAACATACGTCTCAGCGAGGCTCCGTCGCACGGCAAGCCGATTGTTCTCTACGACGTGATGTGCAACGGCACGACCAACTACCTCAATCTCGCGAAGGAAGTACTCGAACGATAAATCAGACAGGTCAATATGAGCAGCAAACCACAGAGAGGACTCGGCAGGGGTGTCAGCGCCCTGCTCGGAGGACAGGACGACCTGAGCAGCCTCAGGAAGCCGGTAGGTTACATCAACAAGGAAATAGTCGGCTCCAAGGAGCCCCAGGACACTTCCGACGTCCTGAGAATCCCCATAGACATGATTGAGCCCAACCCGTTCCAGCCGCGAATGTCATTTGACCGCGAGGCGCTCGAGGAACTGGCCGCCTCAATCAAGGCACTCGGTCTTATCCAGCCTATCACGGTACGCCGCAAGGCAAGCGACAAATATCAGATAATCAGCGGAGAACGCCGTTTCCGCGCCTGCCGTATCGCCGGCATGGACATGATTCCAGCCTATGTGCGCGACGCCAATGACCAGGGAATGCTCGAGATGGCCATTGTCGAAAACATCCAGAGGGAGAACCTCGATCCGATTGAAGAGGCCATGAGCTACCAGCGCCTCATCGAGGAATGCAACCTCACCCAGGAACAGATGGCGGAGCGCGTCGGGAAGAAAAGGGCTTCCATCACCAACACCCTTAGGCTTCTCAAGCTGCCGGCAAAGGTCCAGCACGACCTCAAGGTGGGACTTCTGAGCGTGGGACATGCGAAGGTGCTCCTCGGAGTGGAAGACCAGGTGATGCAGGAAGAACTCTGCGACCTTGTAATAAAGGGTGACCTTTCGGTACGCCAGCTTGAGGAGAAAATCCGCGGCATTTCCGGAGGGAAGGCGCCAAGGAAGGAGGAGCAGGGACAGAATCTCCCTGACGAATACTACAAGGTGCTGGAGCACATCGGGAAGTATTTCAGCAACAACATCAGCCTCAAAAGGGCATCAAGCGGAAAAGGGACCATGACCATCAGGTTCGATTCGGACGATGAGATACGCAG
This sequence comes from uncultured Bacteroidales bacterium, assembly GCA_945868745.1. GTDB lineage: Bacteria > Bacteroidota > Bacteroidia > Bacteroidales > UBA932 > Cryptobacteroides. Next base: position 2,481 of record CAMBMK010000066.1, on the reverse strand, counting down.
GTTCCTGAAAGCACTCGACGACACAAATCTCTGATGACAAGCCGCTTACTGAAATATCTGATTGCAGTTGCGACGGCCCTTACGGCCTTCGCCACCCTTGCCCGTGCCCAGTTCAACACCGACAACGGGGCCTTCAAGAACGACGCCTTCACACAGACCTACAACGAGCCGGGAGACACCACCGGACGTGACAGTACCGACACAATGTTCTCATTCAAGGAATATTACGGCGGTCTTGCGCACAAGAGGGATGCCCGTATCGGCGTGGTGATGGCCGGCTCCACATTCACTCTCGGCGGTATGCAGATCTACAACCGCGACTATTGGAAACTGCCGGTTGTATATGGAGGGATCGGCGCCGGAATAGGCTTCGGCATTGCCTACCGCAACAAATGGAACAGCACGGGAGACACAAAATACAAAAACCTGAGCAACTGGTTCTTTGCCGGAGCCGGTGTTGTCTATTGGGGGGCTCTTATGGACGGCGTGCTCAATTTCGACATGGGGGAAAGGCACGAGGCCGGCAAGGCAACGGCCCTGTCGGTACTGCTCCCCGGACTCGGACAGGCCTACAACGGAGAGTATTGGAAAATACCTATTTACTATGGATGCCTCATTGGCTCCTTCCATTTCTACGCCCTCAACAACAAGAACTACAAGCGCTACCAGCGCATCTACAACGACGCCAGCAACCTCGGCGCCGAATATGACGGTCCCGTGTCCGCAAGCACCGCAAAGTATTACCGCGACATCTACAGAAGATACAGGGACTACTCCGTCGTGGCAATTGCCGGATTCTATCTGCTTCAGGTCATCGATGCCAATGTATTTGCATATATGCGTGACTTTGAGCTTACGGATGACATTGCCCTCGGGGTGGGCCCGGCTGTCATCTGTGACGAGCCGCTATATGCAGCCAATACATACGGCGCTCCCTTCAGCAACACGGGCCTCCACTATCAGGGTTCGCCGCAAAACGCCGGCATAGGACTGAGAATAGGACTCAAATTCTGAGAACGATAATGAAGAAAGTACTGGGTATCATAGCAATAACTGCGTTCTGCCTTTCATTCTCCACGCCTGTTGCGGAAGCGTCCGCACCGTCAGAAGCACCGCAGGTATTCGGAAAAAAGAAAAAGAAACTCGAAGAAGAAAACAAACGTCTCGCCGCACAGGTGGATTCCCTGCGCAGCATCATTGAAGAACTTGAAGGCCTGTTCGAGCCTTCGGAAGAGGACAGCGGCACCGTGGATGACATCAACCCCTACAACGGGCCCATCGGTGCAGGACTGACCCCGGAGGATTACACTCCGGAAATCACTGACAGCCTGATGACCATCTGGTATCTCCAGCGCAAGGCCGGCGGCAACAACGAGGGGGACCGGTACAATATGGATTCCGTCCATTTCACGACCAACGTGCCGGACAAGGTCATACTCGAGCGTCTCGCCTCACTCAATTCATTCATCACTCTCCCGTTCAACGAGACCGTACGCAACTACATCATCCTTTACAGCGAGAAAATGCCCACGAAAATGGCCGTGATGATGGGCCTTTCTCAATACTATTTCCCGATATTCGAGGAGACATTCAACCGCTACGGACTGCCTGAGGAACTCAAGTATATGGCCGTCATCGAGTCCGCCCTCAACCCTGTGGCAGTATCCAGGGCCGGGGCAAAGGGCATGTGGCAGTTTATGTACAACACCGGCAAGAGCTACGGGCTCACCATCAACTCCTATGTGGACGAGCGTCTTGACCCGGTCAAGGCCGCCGACGCTGCAGCACGCTACCTGCAGGACTCCTACGGGGTTTTCGGGGACTGGAACCTCGCCATCTCTTCCTACAACTGCGGGGCCGGCAATGTCAACAAAGCCATCAAGCGCAGCGGCAGCCGCGAATTCTGGGACATCTATGACTTCCTTCCGAGGGAGACAAGGGGCTATGTGCCGGCATTTGTAGGCGCGATGTATGCCTTCAGGTACTACAAGGAGCACGGCATCACTCCCGAGGCAATGCAGATGCCGCAGCATCTTGACACATTCGAAATCAGGAAGATGCTCCATTTCCAGCAGATCAATGAAGTTGTGGGGGTACCGATGCAGACCCTGCGCGACCTCAATCCGCAGTACATCCATGACATCATCCCCGGAAATGAAAAGCCCTATATCCTACGGATCCCGTTCAAATACACGGCATCGTTCATCGAGCATGAGGACTCCGTCTATAAGCACAAGGCAAGCGAACTGTTCAACCCGACAACCCTCGAGAACATCCGTAACGGCATATCCGAGTCCTCCCGGGAAAGGATTGTCTATAAGGTCAAGAGCGGGGACTATCTCGGCAGGATTGCTTCGAGATACCACGTCAGCGTAAATGACATCAAGAAGTGGAACAACCTCAAAAACAACAATCTGCGCATCGGGCAGAGGCTTGTCATATACCGCAGGGTAAAGAAGCCGGCAAAAGTCCAGACCGCCA
>CAMBMK010000065.1 GCA_945868745.1 uncultured Bacteroidales bacterium | reverse complement strand
TTTATATTCATTTTTCCATTATTTACTCTTTCCCAGTCTCATGTTTCTGTTTTTCAGGGGGATTGCCACCCGATGCGGACAATGGCCGACGCACATTTTTCCATATTTATATCCGGATGCTCCAAAAAACCCGCGATGCCTTGCCGGGCTTCTGCGGGTCCGCACCATAAAAGTCAAACTTTGTGCCAAAGAATATTGCCTCCCGATTTCCCTTGTTCGGAAATAATTGCTACCTTTGTTTGTTACGAACCCGGCTCCGCACCGGAGGGACCCGGGACGTCAATCACGAAAAACAAAAACACATTATATGAAATTCACAGTATCAAGCTCAGAACTTCTCAGGGTCGTCCTTACGGCGCAGAAAGCCATTCCCGCAAAGCCGGTGGACGCCTTTCTGAACAATTACCTTTTCGCCCTGGAGGGCAACACGCTTTCCGTCACGGCTTCGGACAAAGAAATCACCATCTGCAACACGGTTGAAGTGGACTCTGCTGAAGAGGATGGACGCATTGCAGTACCTTCAAAGCAGATTTCCGACCTGCTCAAAGAGCTTCCGGACGTGCCGGTCACCATCTCCACCATCAGCGAGAATGCATTCACCTGCGCCTGGGGAGGCAACGGCGAGTCCACACTTCCGTACTACAATCCCGACGACTACCCTACGACCAAGACCGCAGGAGACGGCGCGACGGAGATTTCAATCCCGTCCGACATCCTCTCCGCAGGCATCGGCAGCACCGTCTATGCATGCTCCAACGAGGAGTCGCGCGCTATAATGAACAGCATCTATTTCGACATAAAGCCGGACAGCACCACGCTCGTGGCATCCGACCTCCAGAAGCTCGTATGCTTCTCCACGGCCGACGTGACCGCCCAGTCGGAATGCTCGTTCAACCTCAACAAGAGGCACGCCGCAGTGCTCAAGTCAATCATCGGCAAGGACGACAGCCCGGTTTCCGTCAGGTTCGACAGCAATTACGCTGTTTTCACCTTTGACCGGACCACAGTCATCTGCTGCCTTGTCAACGGAAAGTATCCAGACTACACCACCATCATTCCGAAGAACAACTCCAATATCCTGAGCATAAGCAGGGTACAGTTGCTCAATACCATCAGGCGCATCTCCGTCTGTGCGGAAAAATCCTCCAACCACGTCAAGTTCGAGCTTACCGCCGATTCTCTCGAAATCTCGGCGCAGGACCTCGGATTCGAGATTCAGGCCCACGAGAAGATTTCCTGCCAGTACAACGGTGACGACCTTGTGATCGGATTCAAGTCCTCCCATCTGGTGGAGATGCTCGGCAATCTCGAATGCGAGACCGTGGTCATCAAGTTCGCCGACAGGAGGCGCTCAGCGCTGATCCTGCCGTCTCCGGAGGAGGAGAAGAAGGAGAAGGTGTTCGGCATCGTCATGCCTGTGATGGTAAGATAAGCATTTCTGACAATGGAACTCCAGCTTACAAGACCGCTGCTGTTTTTCGACATCGAGAGCACCGGTCTCAACATTGCGACCGACGGCATAGTGGAGCTTTGCTTCGTGAAAGTGTATCCCGGCAATCCTGTTCCGGAAGTGCGCACCTGGCGCATCCGTCCGTGGAATCTCGAGACGGGCAGGCAGATCCATATCTCCGAGGAGGCTTCGGCAGTCAACGGCATCAAGGATGAGGACGTCAAGGACTGCAAGAGGTTCCTCGAGCTTGCGGACGAGATTGTGGATATGCTGCAGGGATGTGACCTTGCGGGCTACAACTCCGGCAAGTTTGACCGCCCGATGCTCGCCGAGGAGCTTGAAAGGGTGAGGGTGTATTGCGAAAAGCGCATTGCCGACCCGAAAACCCCTGCGGACAAGAAGGAGAAGGCCAGGGCGATGATGGAAAAGGTCAGCATCGATCTCCACAGTGTGCAGATGATTGACGTGCAGACGATTTACCACTATATGGAGCCGAGAAACCTCAGGGCGGCATACCGTTTTTACTGCGGAGGCGAGGATTTCGACAATGCCCACGCAGCCGAGGCGGACACGCTTGCGACCTACGAGGTGCTCAAAGGCCAGCTTGACAGGTACCAGACTCCCGACAAATACCACGAGACGGTCCTCAAGAATGACGTGGACTTTCTCTCCGGAGTGGGCGGAAGACCGAAAACGGTCGATTACGCGGGACGCATCATCATGTCCTCCGGTGTGCCTACAATCAATTTCGGCAAATACAAGGGACGCTCCGTAAAGGAGATTTACGATACCGACAAGAGCTATTTTGCCTGGATTGAGAACGGGGAGTTTACCCTCGACACGAAGCGCCAGTTCAAAAGGCTCGCCCAGGAATATGCGCAGGAGGAACGCCAGAAGGCCAGCAAGCCTCTTGAAGGCAAGGATCTGAGCGATGCGGCCGATCTTTTGAAAAACCATTTCGGGAGCCGATGAACATTATCGTAAAGACAGCCTCCGGCCATCTGATTGTGCGTCCGGACACCACCTGGGAGAAGGACAACGAAGACCTGTATGTCCCGGATGAGGTGTCTTCCCTGTCCTTCACTCCGGTTCTTGCCGGCAGGATTACCAAGCCGGGACGGAGCGTGGGGCTTAAATTCACCCCGAGGTATTTTGACTGCTGCACCTACGGCGTGCTGCTGTATCCGGACGATCTCGAGGACGGTTCTCCTGAGGGATTTGCCTGCGCAAGCTGTCTTGACCATACATCACTAATTCCCGGAGCAATGTTTCCCAAAGAAGAACTCCCCTCGGCGCAGTTCAGGCTGTTCAGGGATAATGAGCTGATTTTCGGGAACGCCGGAGAGACGGTGGCGATGGTGGAAAAGGCTCTGGAAGAGGCTACAAGGAGGATCTACATCCGCACGGGAGACCTCATTGCGATTGAGCTCCAGCCACGCATGCCGCTTTTGAAGAGGGAAGATGACAGGGCACGGATCTGGGCTGAACCGTCAGTTGACTTCAATATTATATTCTGACACTATGGACAAGAAAGCTCAGATGATGGATGCCGGGACGGCTCTGTTCTCCTCGGAAGAAGGTTTCGGGACTGCTCTGGGGGCCGTCAAGGCTGCAATGGAGGCCGGGGGCGGGAAAATTTACCGCAAGATGGACGCCGACGCCTCGGTGTTTCCGGCCACCACAGGGGAATTTGACCTGTTTCTGGATTTTTCCACCCGCTGGCGCAACCGCTATGTCAGCTGCACCCTGGAAGATGCCGGAATGACTCCGGATGGGCTCCACAGGTATGCCGCCGTCTTCAAGCAGGGCGACTCGAGCAGCAGGGTGAGGGATTATACGCTCCTGACCGCATGCGTTGCCATTATTCTGGTCGCATCGGTTGCCCCCGGAGTAATAAGGATTGTGTCCGGAGTACTCCTCCTGCTTCTGATAGCATATGTATGGATATCTCCGTCCGAAAAGGGCCAGGAGCGTGTCAAAGACATAATCTCCTCCCTGCAGCAGACCAGCCTGCCCTCGTGAAATTCACCTGGGACGGGGATATGCCCCACAATGGCGTAGAACGGGGGGAGCCGTTCCAGATGAGGGCAATTTGTCTCCATCGGGAACAGAAAGGTGCCCCACAGATACCTGTAGAGGGTCTGCCCGTGCCAGGTGAATTTCACGGGACCACTTGCAACCTGGACGTGATCCATCCGGATGCCGGGAAGGAAATAATCCGCAGGACGAAAGGCGGCTTCAGCCGCCGTGGTGGAACGTCAGCAAGATTTTCTTTGAAAATCGCAGCAGTGGAGGCGTAGTGGAACTAGAGCGGCATCAGCCGCCGCACCGGAGTGTCAGCGAGATTTCTGAAAGAAATCGAAGCAACGGAGGTGCCGGCCGGAGCGAAGCGCAGGCCGTATCCCCCTGAAAGGGGGTGGTTGCTTTGCAACCGGGGGTTGAGAGAGTATATGCAGCAGGCGCCAGCCTGCTGCATATAGCTCAAAGGCTTGAAAGAATATATCTTTCAAGCCTTTGGAGCCGCGAACGGGACTCGAACCCGCGACCTGCTCATTACGAATGAGCTGCTCTACCGACTGAGCTAAAGCGGCGTGGACTGCAAATATACAAATATTCGTTGAATTGACAAAAATGGTTTGCGATATTATTGTTGTAGGAGGAGGGGCATCCGGGCTGATGGCAGCATTCGGAGCCGCATCCGCACCCGTGCGGGAAGGCACTGCGCCTCCGAGGGTGGTAGTTCTTGAGAAAATGCCCCGCCCAGGGCGCAAGATAATGATCACGGGAAAAGGCCGGTGCAACTTCACCAACCTCAAGCCGTGGGAGGAATTTTCGACGCACATACGCACCAAGGCGGCGTTTGTCCGTCCGGCATTCTACAACTTTGACCCTCAGGACTGCATCGACCATATAGTGCGCAGCGGGACCAAGGCCGTTGTGGAACGCGGAGACAGGGCATTCCCTGCTTCATACCGCTCGAGCGACATCGTGGATGCCCTTCAGAATGCAGCCATGAAGGCCGGTGCCAGAATAGAAACCGGCGTTGAGGTGAAAAGCATTGTGTGCAACGATGGCTCTGCAGGTAATATTTTTATGGTATCCTGCTCCGGAAGCAGGACCTACTCCGCACCGCGCCTGATAATTGCCACGGGAGGACTCTCCTACCCCGCCACAGGAAGCACCGGAGACGGTTACGGATGGGCAAAAGCATTGGGGCACAGCATAAAGGACTGCTTCCCGTCACTGACAGCAATAGTCCCGAAAGGCTATAAGAATACCTCTTCGCGCGGCCACATCGACAGGTCCACTCCCCTGTCTGATATAGGCAAATCGTTGTGCGGCAACCAGTTGAAAAACATCAGCATCTCCCTGTATGCAGGAGGCGACCTGCTTCAAAGCGAATTCGGGGACCTGGACTTCACCGACGGTGGAATCGAAGGCCCGATAGGGTTCAGAATCAGCCGCAGTGCTGTGAAATCGCTGGTCAACGGGGCGAAGGTGTCGGTTGTCATTGACATGAAGCCTCAGGCGCCTGCGGAGGAACTGCTCCCGAGAATATCCGGGTTTTGGAACGACATATCAAAGACACCGGCCGGACGCAGTACGCCAATCCGCCAGATGCTCAGGATGCTCCTTTGCAAGCATATGCCCCAATCACTTGCAGGCGGTTTTGCAGCCTGCCATCCGGAAATGCTCTACGGGCGCAAAGGCAATGAGAGGATAGATTTCAAGGCCGTTGTCAATGCCCTGAAAAACTGGCGTTTCGACATTGACGGCTATGTGGGGTACGAACGCGCGGTAATCACCGCCGGGGGCGTGTCAACAGACGAGATAGTGGCAAAGACAATGGAATCAAGGCTCAGGAAGGGCCTGTATTTCTGCGGAGAAGTCCTTGACATAGATGCAGATACGGGAGGATACAATCTTCAGCTCGCCTTTTCCACCGGCTACCTCGCAGGACAGAGCGCCGCAAAATCCCTATAATCATATTGATTATCAGCCTCATTTTTTGCTGTTTTCTT
>CAMBMK010000064.1 GCA_945868745.1 uncultured Bacteroidales bacterium | reverse complement strand
TAGAGCATCACACTTTTAATGTGGGGGTCTCGGGTTCGAGCCCCGAACGGGTCACAATAATGCTTCCTTAGCTCAGTTGGTAGAGCATGGCACTCTTAATGCTAGGGTCTAGGGTTCGAGCCCCTAAGGGAGCACTGAAAAGCCGCAAACTGAAAAGTCTGCGGCTTTTTTGTGTACTGCTTGGACGGCTCATCCCGGCTCAACGTTGCCTCCGGAAGCAGCGTAAGGGTGAGGCTCCCGCAGTAGGGGGATGCTATTTTTCAAATGCCGACTTCTCCGGGAATGCTTTTTCAAAGGCTTCCAGGAGGAGTTGCCTGTATTTTGCGTATTTGTCATCGGACAGCCTTACATCGTTGATACATATGATTTTGGACGAAGGCCTTATGATCGATTCAGTGATTTTCCTGAAAGGGGTGACTGCGATTGAGCAGTAGCGGCTCGATTGCCTGCGGGAAACGGCCTTGCCGCTATAGTACATATAGTCAAGGAATGCGTACTGGTTGAAGTTGCCTTTGCTGCGGACCCTTGTGCACGAATCCAGTATGGCCTGTTCCTCCTTTGCATAGAGCTCTTCGCAGCAGCTGCGGAGCATAGGGGAGACGGTGTGCTGCGGACGCAGGTATGTTCTTGCAGGCTTCCTGCCGAGTGCCCTGAGCGCAAGAGAGTGCGAGTCGCGCGAACATTCCTTGTAGCTGCTTCCGGCAAAGAAGTGCCTTTCAAAAGAGATTGCACCCTTTCCCTGCGGGAAGAAATCCTCCCTGCTGCATCCGGAGATGGGGAACATATCGTCGTTGAAATACAGGTATTCTTCCGAAAGCCCCGGAATCCTGTGCAGAAACATTTCAATCATGCAGCTGTTGAATGTAGGCAGCTTGTCCTGGGGCATTATGTCCGTGTGACGCACTATCTTCAGCCTGCCGGTGTCGGCCCATTGAGGCACCTGGCTGTCGCGCGATACGAGCAGATACACGTTTTCAACAAACTTCATATGCTTCTCGATCCCCCTGAGAAGGTATTTCAGGGTGCCCCAGTCGCGGAAACGCTTTGTCAGCGCAGGCGTATTGAAGTAGGCTTCGTAGTCTTTCTGCCATAGCGGGTCAAGCCCGTCAACGTATGTTATGATTGCGTCCATCTGTTGCTGTTTTTGTGGGGGGAAGCTGCTTTATTGTCCTGCTGCCCCGTATGCTTTGCCAATGTATCTGGCCGTCCATCCGCCGGACTGCCTCACCAGATCCTCCGGAGTGCCTTCAAACACGATTGAACCTCCCTTGTCTCCTGCCTCCGGGCCAAGGTCAATCACCCAGTCCGCGGAACGGATCACATCCGGGTTGTGCTCGACGACAACCACGGAATGCCCCTTTGCAAGCAGCGCGTCGAAGGCCTTGAGGAGCTTCTCCACGTCATAGAAATGCAGTCCTGTGGTCGGCTCGTCAAATATGAACATTATCCTGCCTTTCTTCGGGGCGGAGTCAAGGTTCATGGACAGGAAATAGGCCAGCTTGATGCGTTGGCTTTCGCCTCCGGAGAGGGTGCTGCTGCTCTGCCCGAGCTTGATGTAGGACAGGCCCACGTCCACAAGCGGCTGGAGTTTCCGTGCAATGGTCTTGGCTTCGGCGTCTTTCTGCCCCCCGAAGAACTCTATGGCCTCTTCCACGCTCATGTTCAGGATGTCATCGATGTTTTTGCCCTGATACCTCACTTCGAGGATGTCCGGCTTGAACCTCTTGCCTCCGCACGCCTCGCATACCATCGTCACATCCGCCATGAACTGCATTCCGATGCGCACGAAGCCCTCTCCCTGGCATTCGGAGCAGCGTCCTCCCTCCTGATTGAAGGAGAAATAGGATGCAGTGTAGCCGTTGATCCGGGCATATTGCTGCGCTGTCATGAGCTTTCGGATGTCGTCATATATCTTGAGATATGTCACGGCGTTGGAGCGTGAACTCTTTCCGATGGGGTTCTGATCGACATATTCCACCTGGCTGATCCTGTCGAGATTGCCGGAAAGCCCCCTGAACGTGCCCGGAAGGGCTCCGGTCTCATTGATGCGCCGGTAGAGGGCCGGGTAGAGTATGTCCCCCACAAGGGAGGATTTGCCGCTTCCGCTGACTCCCGTCACCACGGTCAGCACTCCGAGCGGGAACCGCACATTGATGTCCTTGAGGTTGTGCTCGAGCGCGCCTTCAACGGTGATGGAATAGTTCCACGGACGCTTTTCCCGCACAATCCTCTTCCTTTTGCCGGTTATGTACTGGAGTGTGAGTGACTTGTCCACTGCATCTTCCGTAAGCTTGTCCGTCACCGTACCCTGGAATACGACTTCTCCGCCGTTCACGCCGGCAAGCGGCCCCATATCGATGAGCATGTCTGCCGCCCGGATTATCTCCTCGTCATGTTCCACCACAATCACTGTGTTGCCGATGTCCCGCAGCTTCCGGAGCACGGTGATGAGCCTGTCGGTGTCCCTGGGATGGAGTCCGATGCTCGGCTCGTCAAGAATGTACATCGAACCTACCAGCGAACTGCCCAGAGCCGTCACCAGGTTGATTCTCTGGCTTTCTCCGCCGGACAGGGTGTTGCAGGTGCGGTCCAGTGTCAGGTAGCCGAGCCCCACGTCCTGGATGTATTCAAGGCGTGAAACTATCTCCCCGACGGCTTTGCGCACGATGTCCATCTCGTATTCGCTTATCTGCAGGTCCGAGAAGAAGTCCAGAAGCGAATCGACATTCATCGTGAGCAGCTCGTGGATATTCTTTCCGCCCACCTTCACATAGAGCGCGTCCTTCCGCAGCCGGCTTCCCCTGCATTCGTGGCAGGTCGTGCGTCCGGAAAAACGGCTCATCATATATTTGAACTGGATTTTGTACTTGTTCCTGTCAACCCAGCGGAAGAAATTGTTGATGCTGCAGAAGCAGTTTTCGTCCTCAGGGTCGCCATCGCTGTTCCACAGCAAGTCCTTCTGGCTTTCGGTGAGTTCGCAGTAAGGGGTGAAAACAGGTATTCCGTAGCGGTCAGCCACCTTTATCAGCCGGTCTTTGAACCATCCCATCTTTTCCCCTCTCCAGCAGGCAATTGCCCCGTCGTAGATGGATTTTGTCTTGTCCGGCACCACAAGGTCCTCGCTGATGCCGATCACCTTTCCGAGTCCTCCGCAGACCGGACAGGCTCCGAGCGGGCTGTTGAAACTGAACATATATTCATCAGGCTCGCGGAATGTCATTCCGTCGGCTTCGAACCTGTTGACAAACATCTTCATGACGTTTTCGCCGGTCACCACATACATCTTTCCCATACCGGTGCTGAAGCAGTTGGCAATGGAGCCGCGTAGCCTTGTCTGCAGGTCTTCCCAGTCAGTCTGCGGCCACGGCTGCCCGTCTTCTCCGTATGGAAGCCTGTCCCTGAACTCCGGGAGCTTCACCCTGTCCACGAGAAGATACAGCTCTTCAGGAAAATCCCCTGTCTCCGATGCGGCCATGATGTCCTCGATCCTGACCATCCTGTCTGTCCAGAAGCGTGAGTAGCCCTGCCCCTTGAGGTCAAGCATCAGTTCCACCTTGTCAGAGCGGTCCTTCCAGTTCAGGTCGGCAAGGAAATATGCGCTGCGGGCCCCTCCCTCAATGATATAGGCCATCACGTCATTCTCGCTGTTGCATTTGACTTCCTGCCCGCTGACGGGGGAGAAGGTGTGTCCGATACGTGCGAAAATCAGCTTGAGATAGTCGTAGATTTCGGTCGTTGTGGCTACTGTGGAGCGTGGATTCCTCGTAGCCACCTTCTGCTCTATGGCAATTGCAGGGGGAAGCCCTTCAATGACTTCCACGTCCGGCTTGGCCATCCTTCCGAGGAACTGCCTGGCATACGAAGACAGGCTCTCCGCAAACCTGCGCTGTCCTTCGGCAAAGAGGGTGTCGAATGCAAGCGAAGACTTCCCGGAGCCGGAAATGCCCGTTATGACGGTCAGTTTCCCCCGCGGAATCCCGATGGTGATGTCCTTCAGATTGTTGGCCTTCGCCCGCTTGATTATGATGTTTCCTTCGCCCGGCATTTGTTTGACTTTTGTCTTGGGGAATCTTCATGCAGATTCCTTACAAAGATAATAAATCTCCAACAAAGAATCCTGATTTCACCTCTCTTCAAGGGAGGATGAGTCAAGAAGCGGGAGATTCCCGTCAAGACCGTCTCCGGAGAGGGATACCGTGCAGTCATAGACAGTATTGCGCCTGATGTCGAAGCTCCTCCCGGACGCTCCCGGATAGAACCGGTAGAAAATGTACTTTCCTGCCGGAGTGTGATAGTCCGGGGAGGAGTATTCCGCTTTAAGCTCAATGTAGGTACATACTTCTGCATCAATGCCTTCCGGGTACTTCTCCTTTTCTGGGGCATCTTCTTCAAGCAGGTTGCCCTGAAGGTTTTCCAGCACATAGAGGTCGGCCGTCCCGCTTGTCCCCAGGCCGGTATCCCTGTTCAGACAGTCAATGCCGGCTCCGGAAATGGCATATCCTTTTTCAAAGACATCCCCCGCGTATCTCGCGGCGCTCTCCCCGAAAACGGTTGCAGACCTTGGGGCATTGCCCGCCCTGGCAGAAACAATCCTTATCTTCACGTCATTGTCCAGAAGGCTCCTGTCGATTCTCACAGGGATTTTTGCAGTCATCCTCTCCAGCGGCACAATGACTTTCCTGTCCTTTTCACAGACAAGGCTTGCGGATATGCCCGAAGAGGGAAGCCCCCGTGAAAACTCATCGGGATAGGCAAGGTGCAGGCGGTATCCTGCCAGTTCGTCAAGAGTGTTTATCCCGCTGAGCCTGTAACCGAAGTTTGCACAGACTGCAATGCGGCTGCCCGATCCGAAGATGCAGGGAATCCAGGTACGCACCGTATCACCGTCATTCTCCAGATTGCGCGAGGTCATGTAGATGAACCTCTCAAGGAAACCGTCTGCGCTGAAAACAAACACGTTAAGGTTGTCTATCACGTTTTCCTCCCCGGATGCGGAGGCTTTCGTGACCATTACCATTTCAAGCCCTTCTCCGGGCACGGCATCATATTCCTGCAAATCATATCCGCCGGAGCATCCTCCCAAGGAGACCGCAGATACCGCTGCAATCATTGTCCACTTCAAACTTTTCATATCCATTCATTTTATCCTGGCAGGATTGGCGTGCCCGGGTCCGGAAGATGACAGCCTGTTGAGATCCCGGCTGTCCGCGCAAGGCGCAGCTGCACACTGCAGGGAAGGCCTGAAATGGACGGTTGTGCTGCCGCCATAATCCCAGGGAACAATATGTGAGACCACCTGCATGTATCCCGAACTGACAGGTGAATCCGGATCCTTGCTTCCGCGTCCTGTGATGACTACGTCAAATTCATAGCGGCAGTTCCTCGCAATGCCCCCACCGCTGCGGTTGATGTCGATCGGGTAATAGTATCTCTCCCCGGCAATTTCCCCTTCTATCACCAGCCTTGTCATGGGGGATCCTATCGACTCTTCAGTTGTATTGTCAGGGTAACAGCAGAGCCTTATGTCCGTTTCCCTTGCATACGGTCCTATATCTCCTTCAATCCCTGCAAGAATCATTTCAGGATGGTCCATCCTGCCTGCATAATCCATGTCAAGCCCTCCGTAATTCTCTATGGCCCTGCCTTTTGCTTCCCCATATCCGAAAACCGGAAATTCGGTGCGTATGTTTGTCAGATATACCCTGGCATTCTTCAGCTTTTCCGTGCTGTAC
>CAMBMK010000063.1 GCA_945868745.1 uncultured Bacteroidales bacterium | reverse complement strand
ACCGAAGAAGTAGTCATCGGAGTCGGGGTGAAATCCTGGACCTGGTCCATATACAGCCCCTTCAGGGCCGGATTGCGGGCAAGATTCTCCATGTCGCGCATCGTGCATCCCGGATGGGACGATATGAAATAAGGGACGATTCCGGTCTGCCTTCCGGCAGAGGCCGTTATCCTGTCAAACTCCGTCCTCAGACGCTCGAACAGCCTGAACGAAGGTTTTGCAATATAATGGAGGACCTTGTCTTCAGTGTGTTCCGGTGCCACCTTCAGGCGGCCGGAGGTGTGGTTGAGCACAAGCTCGCGGAGATAAGGCTCGCTGCTCCTGTCCACGAAGCCCTTTTCGGTAAGGAAAAGGTCGTAGCGTATCCCGCTGCCTATGTAGGAATGGCGTATCCCCTTGACTTTTGCCACCGAGTCATACAGCTTGAGCAGCCTCGTATGGTCCCTGTCCATATTGGGGCATGGAGCGGGATAGAGGCAGGACTTCCTGCGGCACTTCGAGCACAGGGACCGGTCGCGTCCCGTCATCCCGTACATATTGGCCGTCGGGGCTCCGAGGTCTGAAATGTTTCCGGCAAAATCAGGAAGATTGTTGAGGGCTGCACACTCACGCACAATCGAGCCCTCCGAACGGGACTGTATGAACTTGCCCTGATGGGCGGCAATAGTGCAGAAGTTGCATCCTCCGAAGCATCCCCTGTGGGTAATCACAGAGAACTTTATCATATCATAGGCCGGGATCCTCTTGCCGCGGTAGCGCGGATGCGGGAGCTTGGTATATGGCATATCCCAGAACGAGTCCATCTCCTCAGTCGTTGCGGGAGGATAAGGCGGGTTGATCTGCACATAGCCGTCCTTATAGCACTCGACAATCGTGTCGGGGTGCATCATGTTGGCGTGCGTCTCGATGAGATGGAAATTCTCGGCAAAGGCCCTCCTGTCGGCACGGCATTCTTCATAGGAATGGAGAATCAGAGTCCCTTCCTGCGGCTTCGGCTTTCCGGTCATACAGAATCCGATTTGCGGGATTCTGCGGATGTCGCGTATGTTGCGCCTCGCCTCGATTGCCCTCGTGAGCTCGAGCATCGGTCTTTCGCCCATTCCGTAGCAGAGCCAGTCCGCCCCGCTGTAGCACAGTATGGAAGGGAAAAGGCGGTCCTGCCAGTAGTCGTAATGGGTAAGCCTGCGGAGGGATGCCTCGATGCCGCCGATTACGACGGGCACGTCCGGGAAAAGCTTTTTCAGGATGCCTGTATAGACCGCCACGGCATAGTCCGGGCGCATTCCGGCTCGTCCTTCCGGGGTATAGGCATCGTCGCTGCGGAGCCTCTTTGCGGCGGTGTAATGGTTGACCATCGAGTCCATTGCCCCCGCATTGACTCCGAAATAGAGCCTCGGGGCACCCAGCTTGCGGAAATCACGAAGGTCGTCCCTCCAGTTGGGCTGGGGAACGACCGCTACGCGATAACCGTTTTTCTGAAGCCATCTGGCAATGACAGCGGTGCCGAAGGACGGATGGTCTATGAATGCGTCACCCGTGAAGAGGATGACGTCGATATAGTCCCACCCCAAGGCCTCGACCTCCTTGACGGATGTCGGGAACATATACGTCCTGCTGTCCTCCATAGGCAGTTACATTCTTTCAGGCAACTCGATTCCGAGGATGCCCATTGCCTTGCGGAGCACGCGTGCAATGGTCCCGATGAGGGTGAGGCGGAATTCGAGGACCTTCCTGTCCTGCTCCTTGAGAATCGGGGTGTCGTGGTAGTACTGGTTGAAATCCTTTGCCAGGTCGTAGGAATAGTTGGCAAGGATTGCCGGTGAAAGTGCCGCACCCGCCTCGGCCACCTTCGAAGGAAGAAGGCTGATGAGCTTGATGAGGCGCACCTCCTTTGCAGAAGGCACAATGTCAGGGGTGACCGAAGCCGGGCCGGAAGATATTCCCTGCTCTGCAGCCTTCCTGAGGATTGAGCAGATGCGGGCGTGGGTGTACTGGATGAACGGTCCGGTGTTGCCGTTGAAGTCGATGGACTCCTTCGGGTTGAAGAGCATTGTCTTCTTCGGGTCAACCTTGATGATGAAATATTTCAATGCGCCGAGGCCGATCATGCGGTAGAGCTTTTCCTTCTCCCATTCGCTGAGGTCGGCGAGCTTTCCGCTCTCCTCCGAAGTGGCCTTAGCCTCCCTGTACATATCCTGGATGAGGTCGTCCGCATCCACCACGGTGCCTTCGCGGGACTTCATCTTGCCCTCCGGGAGCTCCACCATTCCGTAGGAAAGATGGTAGATCTGGTCCGCCCACGCGAAACCGAGCTTCCTGAGGATGAGCTTGAGCACCTGGAAATGGTAATCCTGTTCGTTTCCGACCACATACACATGGGAGTCGAGGTTGTAGTTGGCAAACCTGCGCTCAGCTGTTCCGAGGTCCTGGGTGATATAGACGGATGTGCCGTCGCCGCGGAGGACGAGCTTGCGGTCAAGTCCGTCTGCAGTGAGGTCGCACCATACGGAGCCGTCCGGGTCGGTTGTGAAGACGCCCGTTTCGAGTCCCTTCTGGACAAGCTCCTTTCCGAGAAGATATGTCTGGGACTCGAAGTCCACCTGGTCGAAGGTGATTCCGAGTGCCGCATAGGTCTCGTCAAAGCCCTTGAGCACCCAGTCGTTCATCATCTGCCAGAGGTCGCGTACCTTTTTGTCACCCTTTTCCCAGTCCACAAGCATCTGGTGGGCTTCCTTCAGGCTCGGGGCCTCCTTCTTGGCAGTCTCCTCGTCCATTCCGCCCTCCACGAGCTTCTTGACTTCGTCCTTGTAGATATCGTTGAATGCCACATAGCAGTCGCCTACGAGGTGGTCGCCCTTGATGCCGGTGGATTCCGGGGTACGTCCTTCCCCGACCTTCTGCCATGCAAGCATCGACTTGCAGATATGGATTCCACGGTCGTTGACAATGGTGGACTTGATGACATTGTTGCCGCAGGCCTTCAGAAGACGTGACACGGAGTCACCGAGGAGGTTGTTGCGGATGTGTCCCAGGTGGAGCGGCTTGTTGGTGTTAGGTGAGGAGAACTCGACCATGATGTTCTTTCCGGTTGAAGGAAGCTGGCCGAAGTCTTCATTTGCAGCGATTTCCGCAAACGCCTCATCCCAGTAAACCGGGGAGAAGAGGAGGTTGAGGAAGCCCTTTACGCAGTTGAAACCGGCAATCTCGGGGACATTTGCCACAAGCCATTCACCGATGGCACGGCCGGTATTCTCGGGAGCCTGACGCGACACTTTCAGAAGCGGGAACACCACAAGCGTGTAGTCGCCCTCGAACTCTTTCCTTGTCACCTGGACCTGGAGCGAGGACTGGTCCACTGAGGCATTGTACAATGACTGGATGGCCTGTGCGGCCTTTGACTGGATGAAATTTTCAGGAGTCATCTTTCTATTTTCACCAAAAGCCGGCATGCGGCCGGCTTCATTTAAATTGTTTAACCCAAATAACTCTTCAGCAGCTTGCTGCGGCTCGGACTCTTAAGACGCCGTATTGCCTTTTCCTTGATCTGGCGCACCCTTTCGCGGGTGAGGCCGAACCTTTCGCCGATTTCCTCAAGGGTCATTTCCTGGCATCCTATACCGAAGAAGGACTTGATGATCTCGCGCTCACGGGTGGACAGTGTGGAAAGAGCCCTTTCAATCTCCGTGTTGAGCGATTCGTTGACCAGACCCCTGTCGGCGCAAGGAGAATCTTCGTTTGGGAGCACGTCGAGGAGGCTGTTCTCTTCCCCGTCAACAAACGGTGCATCCACTGAAACGTGACGTCCGGAAACCCGGATGGTGTCCGTGATCTTGTCCTTGCTTACCATCAGCATATCGGAAAGCTCATCGCTCGAAGGCTGGCGCTCGTTTTCCTGCTCAAACTTCGAGAGGGCCTTGTTGATCTTGTTCAGCGCGCCTACCTGGTTGAGCGGAAGCCTGACAATCCTTGACTGCTCTGCAAGAGCCTGAAGAATGGACTGGCGGATCCACCACACCGCGTAGGAGATGAACTTGAAACCTCTGGTCTCGTCAAATTTCTCCGCCGCCTTGATCAGGCCGAGATTGCCTTCGTTGATAAGGTCCGGAAGGCTGAGGCCCTGGTTCTGATACTGTTTCGCAACAGAAACCACAAACCTGAGGTTTGCCCTTGTGAGTTTTTCCAGCGCCTCCTGGTCGCCCTTGCGGATCCTCTGCGCGAGCTCGACCTCCTCTTCGGGGCTTACAAGCTCCTCGCGGCCGATTTCCTGAAGGTACTTGTCCAGGGATGCGCTTTCCCTGTTGGTAATGGA
The DNA here is from genome assembly GCA_945868745.1 of uncultured Bacteroidales bacterium. Classification (GTDB taxonomy): domain Bacteria; phylum Bacteroidota; class Bacteroidia; order Bacteroidales; family UBA932; genus Cryptobacteroides. Next base: position 1,490 of record CAMBMK010000063.1, on the reverse strand, counting down.
TTTGGTAATCTTAAGTTGTCTCATATATTGTTTTACTCGTCTTTGCCAAAGGCGAAGTAGGAGGTCCTGCCGCTGGCCGTAACGCCTTCGATGTAGATAGCTCTCCTGCTCTTTTTGGCGATCTCTATCACGTCTTCGGCTTTGCTGACGGGCTGTTCGTTCACATAGGTGATTATGAATCCTTCCTCCGCTCCCGCATTGAGGAGTTTTCCTTCCCCGACAGAGACAATCTCAACTCCCTGCTTGAGCCTGTACTGCGCGAGAGTCTGCTTGTCGGCTGTCCTGATCTTCGACCCGTAGAAAGCTATCGAGCCGTCAACATCCACAGTGCCGGTCGCAGACACATCCCCCAGGAACGTTACGAAGCATTTCTCTTCCTTGCCGTCCCTGATGACAGTAAACTCGGCCTTATCGCCCGGATGATAGCTGTTGACTTTTTCCTGAAGGGCGGATGATGTCGGGATGGAGGTGGAATCGATGGCGATGACAACGTCATCCTTCCTGATTCCGGCCTTCTCGGCGGCACCGCCTTTCAAAACCTCGTTAATATATACGCCTTTCGGGGCGGAAAGTTTCAATTTTTTTGCAATTTCATCGTTGACCGTCATCATGCTTACCCCGAGCTTTGCCCTGCGGACAGAGCCGAAGTCGATGAGGTCGCCGACAATCTTTTTGACAATATTGACCGGCACTGCGAAGGAATAGCCTGAGTATGAGCCGGTCTGGGACACGATGGCGGTATTGATACCCACAAGCTCGCCCTTCTTGTTGACGAGCGCTCCGCCGGAGTTGCCCGGGTTGACGGCCGCGTCGGTCTGGATGAAGGACTCGATCTTGAACTGGCCGTCACTCGGCATCGAGCGTCCCTTGGCGCTGACGATTCCCGCGGTGATGGTACCCCTGAGCTGGCTTCCCAGCGGGCTGCCGATTGCAAGCACCCATTCGCCGAGCCTGAGGCGGTCGGAATCCCCGAAAGGAATCACAGGCAGGCCCTGGGCGTCGATTTTCAGCAGGGCCACGTCGGTGGCAGGGTCGGTGCCCACGATTGTGGCCTCGTAGGACTGGTTGTTGTTGAGAGTCACATTGACAGAAGATGCACCCGCAACGACGTGGTTGTTGGTGACAATGTAGCCGTCAGGACGGATGATTACGCCCGAGCCGCTGCCCTTCTGCTCCCGCTGCGGGGCATTGCCTCCGCCGAAACCGAAGAAAAACTCGAGGAACGGGTCGATGTTCTGGCTCTGGCGCTGTTTTACCGTCACTTCCACATATACGACTGCATCGACTGCCGATTCGGCAGCATATGTGAGGTCAGGATAATCTGTTTCTGTCAGATTGACAGTCCTGTAGGCCGATCCGTCAGCCAATGTTCCGTCCGATACGTTTGCCGTGCCCTGGCCATTGCCTGCACAGGCCTGGATTACTCCGAGAGTTGCCATCATTCCGGCAACTGTCATCATCATTCTTTTCATAATCTTTATATTCATTTT
>CAMBMK010000062.1 GCA_945868745.1 uncultured Bacteroidales bacterium | reverse complement strand
ACCCGTCCTTCGGATACGGCGGCTACTGCCTCCCGAAAGACACCAAACAGCTCCTCGCCAACTACGCCGACGTCCCGGAGAACCTCATCAAGGCCATCGTGGACAGCAACCGCACAAGGAAGGACTTCATCGCCGACCGCGTACTCCGCAAAGCCGGCTACTACACAGCCTCCAGCGCCTTCGACCAGACACGCGAAAAACCGGTCACCATCGGCGTCTATCGCCTCACGATGAAATCCAACTCCGACAACTTCCGCCAGAGCTCCATCCAGGGCGTTATGAAACGCGTCAAGGCAAAAGGCGCCACCGTCATCATCTACGAGCCGACTCTCCAGGACGGCACGACCTTCTTCGGAAGCCTCGTTGTCAATGACCTGGCCAGATTCAAGGCAATGAGCGACGCCATCATCGCCAACCGCAGCGACGCAGAGCTCGGCGACGTGGCCGGCAAGGTCTATACCCGCGACATCTTCAAGCGCGATTAGGACAACAGCCCCAAAACCTGTGAGGCGGAAGGAAACGGCCTATAAACAACGGGAGTGGACAATTCAGGACAGCTTCTCCATACAGATGACCGCAGGGTGGCAAAGAACACCTTGATGTTGTATATGAGGATGTTGCTCACGATGGCAATATCCCTCTACACCTCGCGCATAGTGCTGAAAGTCCTCGGCGTGGAGGACTATGGAGTCTATAATGCAGTAGGGGGAGTCGTAGCATCGTTTGCCCTCGTGTCGGGAGCCCTCTCCGCAGCAATCTCAAGGTTCATCACCTTCGAGCTCGGAAGCGGCGACGACGCCTCCGTCCGCAGGGTATTCGCCTCCTCCGTCACCATCCAGATGATGCTCGCCGGAGTTGTCCTCATCCTCGGGGAAATCTTCGGCTTGTGGTTCCTCAACACCCGGATGGACATACCTCCGGGCCGTCTCGGAGCCGCCAACGCCGTCCTCCAATGCTCCATAGCGACATTCATAGTCAACATACTGAGCATACCATACAACGCCGCCATCATAGCCCACGAGAAAATGGGAGCATTTGCCTACATCAGCATCCTCGACGCAGCCCTCAAACTCGTGGCCGTATGGCTGCTGACCGTGCTCGGAGGCGACAAACTCATCCTCTACGGCCTCATGCTGATGGCCATCCAGATCACCCAGCGCATCATCTACGGCATCTACTGCCGGCACCGTTTCGGCGAATGCCGCAGCATCAGACTGCTCTGGGATAGGGACCTGTTGCGCAGGATGTTCTCATTTGCATCATGGAGCTTCCTCGGCAACGGCTCGTACGTCCTCCAGACATCCGGCATCAACCTGCTGATAAACGTCTTTTTCGGAGTCGTGATGAACGCCGCAAGGGGAGTCGCAGTGCAGGTCGAATTCGTCGTCACATCCTTTGTCAACAACTTCACCACCGCGCTCAATCCGCAGATAATCAAGAGCTACAGCTGCTCGGACCGCAAATCCATGTTCCGCCTCGTGTTTCTCGGGTCGCGCTACTCTTTCTTCATGATGCTCGTCCTGTCGGTGCCGATAATGCTCCACGCCCCCTGGCTGCTTGGGCTGTGGCTTGACACGGTGCCCCCGATGGCCCCTCTCTTTGTCCGCCTCACCCTCGCGATGCAGCTTGTCGCCTCGCTCTCGTGCACACTCATCACCGCCGCCAACGCAACGGGAGACATAAAGCGTTACCAGCTGATTGTCGGGGGATTGGGACTCATGGTATTCTTCCTCTCCTGGGCCCTCTACGCCGCCGGAGCGCCGGTCCAGGGCTGCTACTATGCCGCAATCGCCGTTTTCGCCGTACAACTCTTCGCAAGGGTGGCACTTCTGCGCAGGATGGTCGGTCTCGATGTCGGGAGGTATCTTCGCGAAGTCGTGGCAAAGGCCGTGGCTGTGGCTGCTGCCGCGTGGGTCTGCGCCGCCGCCGTATCGCGCCTTCCGCACCTTGCATCCTTCCTCCTGAGCCTGCTGCTGACGGCCCTCTGCGTCGCATTCATCGGAATGGACTCCCATGAACGCAGGGGAATACTGACTCTTCTAAAAATACGGAATAATGGCTGACAATCCTTCTGGCAACATATTCTCCCGGCTCTACGCCAGGACCAAGCCCCTCCGCCGGGCGGTGCGAGGCTTCCTGCTGCTCCTTGTCCGCCGCAGCGAAACCCGGAAAATGCGCCGCTTCGCCTCCTCCTGCCAAGCCCCGAAAATCTACTGGCTCGGCGTCCCGGACCACTCCAACCTCGGAGACATAGCCCAGTATCTTTGCATAAAGGACTGGATGACCCAATACTGCCCTGAATATCAAGTCTTTGAAGCTGGAGCAAAAACGGTGGCCGACTCCCGTTGCGGCTTTGTGGAGACCCTCGCCAGGGTATATACGGAGCGGGACGTCATCGTGTTCCAGAGCGGATACTGCACCCAGGACCTCGGCGGGTCACACGACCTGATGCACAGGATGGTCTGCGAATCCTTGCCGCAGGCAAGAATACTGATGCTGCCACAGACAGTATTTTTCGGCAGCAGCGACAACCGCCGGCGCACCTCCGTATCATACAACCGTGCCCGCAGGATGCTCTTCCTCGCAAGGGACAAAGTCTCTTATGAAATGGCACTGCAGATGTTCCCGGACATCAGGGTGATGCTCTATCCCGACATAGTCACAACCCTCATCGGCACCATCCCGTTCCGGGAACCGAAGAGCGGAATCCTGCTCTGCACACGCCACGACGGGGAAAAATACTATTCCGAAAACCAGCTTGAGGCCCTCGCCACGCGCCTTTCCGAGATTGATACCGTACGCCGTACCGATACCATCAGCAAGATGAACTATCGCCGCATACTCGCAGACTGCAGGCACATACTGCTCGAAGAATTCAGGAAATACGCCTCCGCCAGGGTTGTGATAACAGACAAATACCACGGGACCGTATTCTCGCTCCTTGCCGGCACTCCGGTAGTGATCCTTCGCACCACCGACCATAAGGTAGTGACCGGGGCGCAATGGTTTGAGGGCATCTGTGACGGCTGGTTCCGGGTGGCCTCGTCGCTCGAAGAAGCAGAAACCCTTGCCCGGTCCATAGTCCGCGACGGCGCCTTCCCCGGCTCGCCCGCACCGGAAGGCTGCCCCAAGCCGCATTTCAGGGACAACTACTACGGCAGCGGACTGCGCGAACTGATGGACAATTTGTAGCATATAATCGGAAAACAATAATTTTAAAACACATACTACAATGCTTGACAACAATGTATCCCTCCATGGCAAGACAGTGCTCGTGACAGGAGCCGCCGGGTTTATCGGAGCCAACCTCGTCAAAAGGCTCTTTGCCGGCTACGCTGACATACGCATCGTCGGAATCGACAGCATCACTGACTATTACGACGTCAACATCAAATACGGACGTCTCAGGGAAATAGAGGAGCTCGGCCGCGACTGGACCTTTGTCAAAGGCAGCATTGCCGACAGGGACCTTCTCGAAAAAGTCTTTACGGACCATGCCCCGGCGGTGGTTGTCAACCTCGCGGCCCAGGCCGGAGTGAGGTACTCCATCACCAACCCCGACTCCTATGTCGAGTCCAATCTCATCGGCTTCTACAACATCCTCGAAGCCTGCCGCCACCACGAGGTCGAGCATCTCGTATATGCTTCGTCATCATCGGTTTACGGCTCCAACAAAAAAGTCCCTTACTCCACTGATGACAAGGTAGACAACCCTGTGAGCCTCTATGCAGCCACCAAAAAGAGCAACGAACTGATGGCCCACGCCTACTCCAAGCTCTACAACATCCCTTCCACCGGCCTGAGGTTCTTCACGGTCTATGGTCCCGCAGGCCGTCCCGATATGGCCTATTTCGGATTTACCGACAAGCTGCGCGCCGGAAAAACCATCCGGATCTTCAACTACGGCAACTGCATGCGCGACTTCACCTATGTCGATGACATCGTCGAAGGAGTGGTGCGCGTGATGGAGCATGCCCCTGAAAAACGCACCGGTGAGGACGGCCTCCCGGAGCCTCCGTACATGGTCTACAACATTGGCAACAACTCTCCGGAGAACCTGCTTGACTTTGTGACCATCCTCCAGGAGGAACTCATTGCCGCAAAGGTACTTCCGGCCGACTATGACTTCGAGGCCCACAAGCAGCTTGTCCCGATGCAGCCGGGCGATGTGCCTGTGACCTATGCCGACACCGCCCCTCTTGAGCGTGACTTCGGCTTCAAGCCGTCAACCCCTCTGCGCGAGGGACTGCGCCGCTTCGCACAGTGGTACGCCTCGTTCTACGGCACCGTCTGACAATTATCGTCAATAATATCCGGCCTAAAAGTCCTGACACGGCTTTCGGGCCGGTTTTTTTATTCATTTCAGGTCAGATGTGGTTCATTTACGCCTCAATTTTGCAATATTAGAAGTAAAAAATTATCTTTGTATTCGGGTGGAAGAAAGATTGACCGCACCTGTCCGGAGGGAATGGCCCTGCGGATGCGGCAGGCAGATTTGACGACCGCCCCGATAATAGGATGAAAGTAAGGATTCAGTCGCTTAACCTGATTTCTAACTGCTTGACAGACAAATTGTTTTGTAGTCTTGCAGGACTAGAAGGATTGTCTCTGGGCTAAACTTGCCCAAGACACGGAAGCACTGGAGCAAACAAAGACACGACCGGAATCTCCATGCAGAGCAAGACCGTAGAGAGGTGGTTCGTCCTTCGCGACCTCAAGCGCAGCAATGCCCATGACCGTGCATACTCCGTCCTTGCGGAGAGGGGACTCAATGTGTTTACACCTCTCAGGACACGTATCGTGACATCCGGAGGCAGGACAAGGCGGGTTGTGAGCCCGGTGATATCCGACCTGCTCTTCGTGAGGGATACCATGGAGGTGCTGGACAAGATTGTGGAGGAGATACCCACGCTCCAGTACCGCTACGCAAGGGGAGCGGGCTACCGCCAGCCGATGACTGTCCCTGAAGAAGAGATGGACAGGTTCATACTCGCGGTACGCAGCAGCGAAAATGTCCGCTACTACACTCCGGAGGAGGTGACTCCGCAGATGTTCGGCAGGGAAGTGAGCATAGTCGGAGGCCCGCTTGACGGATTTTCCGGCAGACTTCTCAAGGTCCGCGGCAACAGGGAAAAGCGTCTGATTGTCGAGCTCCAGGGCTATCTTTACGCCGCCCCGGAGGTCAGTCCTGATTTCATCCGCATAGAAGAAAAATGATTACGTCCCCTACGGGACTTCCGATAACCAATCTGTACACCTGATGAACATTATTCGACGACTTTCCGACTGGTACTTCACGAAAAAGGCAATGCCTTACTGGTGCCTGCTCCTTCTGGATTGTGCGCTGGTCGCCTTTTCGTGCTATGTCGGTCTCTATGTGAGCGCCGGCGGCGAAGGATTTGCGGGCAATTTCTGGGATGCGACTCTCGGCATACTCATAGGCCTTGTATTCTATGTGACAGCCTTCCGCATATTCCGGACCTATTCCGGCATCGTGCGCTACTCCTCATTCGTTGACCTCCAGCGGGTGGGGCTGGCCTCGCTCGTGGCTTCGGCTGCATTCTACCTTTCCGGTCTTCTGGCCGGTGTCCTTTGGCCGGAGCAAAACGCAATCTGGTTTCCTGACCACATAGCAATTCTCGTGACCTTCGCCCTCAGCTCGATGCTGATGTGGGTGGAAAGGATTGCCGTCAAGAGGCTCTACGACTCCTTCCACATCGACAATGCCCAGCCGGTGGTCATCTACGGCACCAAGGCCGGCGGCATCAGCCTCGCCAAGAGCCTCAATGTCGTGAAGGACAAGAAATACTCGCTCCGCGCATTCATTTCCGACGGCGTGGAGATGAAGGGCGTATATCTGATGGGAAAGCCTGTCTATCTCAACCGCCAGGGCCTCGCCAGGAAGTTTGCCCGCGACGGCGTGCAGGTTCTCCTCGTGTCGCCACTCAAGAGCGACAAATTCCGTGACAACACCGCAATGGTGGACGAATTCATCTCCGCCGGCATCAAGATAATGATGATGTCCCCGGCCGAAGAATGGGACGGCAGCGACACCACCCTTTCCCACAAGCAGTTGCACGAGGTGGCCATCGAAGACCTTCTCCCGAGGGAGAAAATCGAGGTCGATATGGACGCCATCGGCGAGCTCCTGAAGGGCAAGAGCATCCTTATCACCGGAGCGGCCGGCAGCATAGGTTCCGAGATGGTGCGCCAGGTGGCAAAGTTCGACCCTGCGGAGATGATCCTCATCGACCAGGCCGAGACACCGATGCACGACGTGCGCCTGATGATGAAGAAACAGTACCCGCAGATAAAGAACGAGACCATAGTCACGAGCATCACCAACCGCGAGCATATGGAACGCATCTTCGCTGCCCACAGGCCTGACTATGTCTTCCATGCGGCCGCCTACAAGCACGTCCCGATGATGGAGGACGACCCGG
>CAMBMK010000061.1 GCA_945868745.1 uncultured Bacteroidales bacterium | reverse complement strand
ACTTTTGACTATCTTTGTTTACATTTTACTACAAAAATAACGAAATGTTCGCAGAATATACAAAAAAATCAGGATGCGTCGAAGTTATTTGCGGATCGATGTTCTCCGGAAAGACTGAAGAACTCATCAGAAGGCTCAAAAGGGCGCAGTTTGCCAACCAGAAGATAATGATTTTCAAACCGGCCGTGGATTCACGCTATTCTGAGGCCGATGTCGTGTCCCACGACCTCCACAGCATTCCGTGCACCCCGCTGGAAAGTCCGGAGGCAATGCTTGACGTGCCGCGGGATGTGCAGGTCGTAGGCATAGACGAGGCGCAGTTCTTCGGTGAGGGCATCGTCGGGATTGTCCAGAGGCTTGCAGATGCCGGCAAAAGGGTTATCATCGCCGGGCTTGACACCGACTATCTCGGCAAGCCGTTCGGGCCTATGCCTGCTCTTATGGCAATAGCAGAAGATGTCCAGAAGGTACATGCAATCTGCGTCAGGTGCGGCAGTCTCGCCAACCATTCACACCGCCTCTCCCGCAGCCGCCAGCTCGTTGTCCTCGGCGAGAAGGACATCTATGAGCCGCTTTGCCGCGAATGCTACAACAGGGCAATGGCCGAAGGAAGCGAAGAGGCATAGAATTACCGTATATGCAGCAGGAAAATTATTCCGAAGTCCTGAGCCTTGCGGCCAGGGCGGGGCGCATCCTTCTTGAGAATGGTGCCGAAATATCGCGCGTGGATGACATAATGTCCCGAATCTCAACCCATTACGGGGTGGATTCGGGCCAGTTCTTTGTCTTGAGCAACGGCATTTTCACCTCCGGCAATTCAAGCAGTGTAGAAAAGGTGGACAAAGCCGGCGGCCAGGCCCAGACCTATGCCAATGTGGAATTTATCCCAATCAAAGCTTTCCAGTTTGCCAAAGTCATAGCAGTCAACAAATTGAGCTATGACATATCCAGAAACAAATACACTGTCCGGGAGGCCTGGGAGGAATTGGACCGCATACAGAATCTCCCCGGAAAGCCGCTCTGGGAGCGTATCGCCGCTTCTTCCGTGGGCGCGTGTGCCTTCTGTGCCATATTCGGGGGAGGTTTTACGGATTGCCTCGTGTCATTCGCTGTTGGTTTCATCTTTGCCTTATTTTCCATTTTTGTCAGCTCGCGTTACTTTTCAAAGATAGTGGCTACGCTTGCTGAAGGCTTGGTGCTCAGTATGTTGTGCATAGTAGCCTATCGCCTGGGCCTTGTCCGGAGCCTTTCCAATGTGATTATCGGTTCCGTTATGCTGCTTGTCCCGGGACTCGCCTTTGTCAACGGGGTGCGGGACCTTGCAAATGCCGATTACCTGTCGGGCCTCACGCGCATGACGGATGCCCTGCTTACATTCCTGTGCATTGCCATAGGTGTGTCTTTCAGTTTCATCGTGGACAGCTGGTTTATGGGGGAGGTCATTTCCCTTCCCGGCGTCGTGGTCAGCATGCAGACATACGGATATCCCCTGCAGGCGCTGGCGGCATTTCTCAGCACAATGTCCTTTGCCGCTATATTCGGCGTCCCGAGGGCCAATTACCTGATGTGCGGATTGACCGGGACCATCGGCTGGCTTGTGTATCTCCTGATGCTGCGCACAGTAGGTGCTTCAATCCCGGTGGCTACTGTCATGGCGACAGTAACCCTTTCGATAGTCTCACGCTTTGGTGCGGTAAAGTCGAAGTGCCCTGCAACGGTGTTTATGCTTTGCGGCCTCTTCCCGCTTGTCCCGGGAGGCGGAATCTTCTGGTGCATATACTATTGCACGACTTCGCAGTTGCAGTCGGCCCTGTCAACGGGATTTGTTGCCGCGCAGGTTGTCATCTGCATAGTCCTCGGAATCGTCCTTGCCATGGAGTTGCCCCAGCGCATCTTCTCCGGCAGGAAAAAACTGATACATTGACGGAAAAATATACCAGAAAATATCATATATCTGCCACTTTTTTCCTTTTGTCCCATCTTCAGTGATTGTATTTTCAGTTAACTTTGCACCCTGAAAATACATAGGAAATGAAGATAAAAGGTCAAAATGTGCTGATTACCGGAGGAGCTTCCGGAATCGGAAAGATTATGGGAAGGCTCGTTCTCGAGAAGGGCGCGGCAAAGCTTATCATATGGGATATCAACGCTGAAAGCATCGGGAAGGCGATTGCAGAGCTTTCCCCGCTCGGTGAGGTCCACGGTTTCGTGGCCGACATTTCAAACCCTGCGTCAATCGACACGGCTGCAGCCTCGACAAAGACCACCTGCGGCAAAATCGGCATTCTCATCAACAACGCCGGCATCATCACCAACAACCTGCCGTTCAGCCGGCAGACCGACTCCGATATCGACCGCACCATAGACATCAACGCCAAGGGTGCGATGTATGTCACCAGAAGGTTCCTCGGAGACATGATTTCCGCCGGATGCGGACATATCTGCAACATCACTTCGGCCGCAGGCATGCTTTCAATGCCGAAAATGTCGCTTTATGCAGCAAGCAAATGGGCTGCCCTCGGATGGTCGGATTCTGTGCGCATCGAGCTCCAGACGGCAAAGAGCCCGGTGAAAGTGACCACCGTTGCGCCGTATTTCATCAACACCGGCATGTTTGACGGCATCAAGTCCAAGGTGTTCAGGATCCAGGACCCGGAGAAGGTGTCACGCAAGGTCATTAAGGCCATTGAGAAGGATAGGATCTTCCAGGGTGCGCCGTTCTCCTTCCACTTCATCCGCATTTGCCAGGGACTGTTTCCGTTCTGCATCTTCGACCCGTTCTTCGGAAAAGCTTTCGGGCTCTATACGGTTATGGACCACTTTACCGGAAGAAAGGCAAAATAATCGGGAATTGTTTTGTATATTGGACATCTTGAACAAAACAACTGTTTGAATCAATGAATATTCCGGCTATTGTCAAGGCTCAGCGCGACTTCTTCGCGACAGGTGCCACAAAAAGCATTTCCTTCCGCAAGGAACAGCTCCGCAGGTTTGAAAACGGGCTCCACAAATGGGAGAAGCCTCTTTGCGAGGCACTTATGACAGACCTTCACAAATCTTATGAGGAGGCTTATCTTACAGAGATAGGTCTTGTCTATGGTGAAATAAGGGAAGCCCGCCGCAAGACGGGCAGATGGGCGGCCCGCCGCCGCAAATCCACTCCGCTGACCGGCTTCCCTTCGTCAAGCTTCATCGTCCGCGAGCCGCTCGGATGCGCCCTGATACTTTCCCCGTGGAATTATCCCGTGCAGCTCCTGCTCAATCCGCTTGTCGGAGCCATTTCCGCCGGCTGCACAGCGCTTCTGAAGCCGTCCCCGTATGTGCCGAATGTCTCGCAGACCCTTTCGGAGATGATTGCCGACACCTTTGCCCCGGAATTTGTCACAATGGTACTGGGCAACAGGACGGTCAATGCCGAACTGTTTGGGCAGCGCTTCGATATGGTCTTCCTGACCGGGAGCCCGGAGCTCGGCAGAATAGCGATGCAGGCCCAGGCGAAGTATCTTACCCCTATGGTGCTCGAACTCGGCGGAAAGAGTCCCTGCATAGTTGACAGGGATGCGGACCTTGCGAAGGCGGCCAAAAGGATTGTCTGGGGAAAATGTCTCAATTCGGGCCAGACCTGCATAGCTCCGGACTATCTGTTTGTCCACGAGCAGGTCAGGGACGCATTTGTCGAGGAATTCCGCAAAGCCCTGAAGGAACTGTATCCGGAGGGGACGGAAAAGTCCGGCCATTATGTCCATATTGTGAAGGACAGTGCGTTTGAGCGTGTGGTCGGCTACCTCAAGGACGGGGAGATCCTCTGCGGAGGCAGGCATGATGCCGCTTCGAGATGGATTGAACCTACGGTTCTGGGCAATGTGAGCCCGGATGCACCGGTGATGCAGGAGGAGATTTTCGGTCCGGTGTTCCCGATGATGACATTCAAAGACAGGCAGGAGGTGATTGATTTCGTGACCTCCCGCGAGAAGCCTCTGGCATTCTACTACTTCGGAAAGAAGGCGGACGGATGGGATATGATTGCAAAGACCACCTCAGGCGGGGCCTGCATCAATGACACCATCATGCACATAACCAACAGCAACATTCCTTTCGGCGGAGTCGGCAACTCCGGAATGGGCAGCTATCACGGCGAGCGCAGTTTCCTTGCCTTCACCCACGAACGCGCCGTAATGTCCACCCCGACCTGGATCGACCTTCCTCTCCGCTATATGCCTTACAGGTTTTTCAAACTGATAAAATCCATCATGTAGGCTATTGGCCCGCAAGCATTCAGGTACATTACATAAATCAGCCGCCCCAAAACTGTCGGGGCGGCTGATTTATGTTAAATAGTCATTTACTACAGCAGGCTTTCCATCCAGGCGACATTGTTGGTGGACCAGGAGGCCGGAGCCTCTCCGAAAATGGCCTCGCGGATCTTGCGCAGGCTCTCTTCTGCCTTGGTGTTGTCGGTGGAGCGTATTTCCACGCGGCGGATCTTTCCGCTGATGGTCTTCGGCAGTTCGTCCACAAACTCAATCTGTCTCGGGTACTTGTACGGGGCAGTGTGGGTCTTGACATAGTTCTGAAGTTCCTTCACGAGGTCGTCCCCCTTGCGTGCCTTCCAGTCTTCGGCAAGCACGATGGTGGCCTTCACAACCTTGCCCCTGATTTCGTCCGGCACACCCGTCACGGCACATTCAACCACTGCAGGGTGCTTCATGAGCACGCTCTCCACCTCGAACGGGCTGATCCTGTAGCCGCTGCTCTTGATGATGTCGTCATTCCTGCCGACAAACCAGAAATAGCCGTCCTCGTCCATCGTGGCCACATCTCCGGTATGGTAATACCCGTCGTGCATCACGCTTGCCGTAAGCTCAGGGTCGCGGTAATACTCCTTGAACAGTCCGAGCGGCCTTCCCTTGCTGATGTTCACCACAATCTCGCCCCTCTCCCCGACCTGTGCCGGAGTGCCGTCAGGCTTAATCAGCTCAATGCCGTACTGCGGGTTCGGCAGGCCCATGCTTCCCGGCTTCGGAGTGGTCCACGGCAGGGTGCCGAGCGTCATTGTCGTCTCTGTCTGGCCGAAACCTTCGTGCAGCTCGATGCCTGTAAGCTCCTTGAACTTGTCGAAAACTGCTCCGTTGAGGGCCTCTCCCGCCGTAGTGCAATACTCCAGGGATGAAAGGTCATATTTGCTGAAATCCTCCTGGATCAGGAAGCGGTAGATTGTCGGAGGGGCACAAAGGGAGGTGATATGGTATTCCTCAATCTTGTGCAGTATGTCGGCCGGAGTGAATTTCTCGTGGTCATAGACAAAGACCACGGCTCCGGCGAACCACTGCCCGTAAAGCTTTCCCCATACGGCCTTGCCCCAGCCTGTGTCCGCAATGGTCAGATGGAGGCTGTGCTCGTCCAGATTGTGCCAGTAAACACCCGTTGCAAGATGTCCGAGGGCATATGTGAAATCGTGGGCAACCATTTTCGGCTCGCCGCTGGTGCCGCTCGTAAAGTACATCAGCATAATGTCGTCGGTCTCGTTGCGCTCCGGGCGCACAAACTCCGGTGCTTCGAGCCACTCGGCGTGGAAATCGTGGAATCCCTCCGGGACATCCGGACCTACGCTCACCAGGACCTCCACCGAAGGGCTTCCGGCCATTGCTCCGGCTATGTGCCCGGTGATGACCTTCTCGCCGCAGCATACGATTGCCTTGACGTCGGCGCGGTTGCAGCGGTACACTATGTCCTCGCTTGTGAGAAGGTGTGTTGCAGGGATGGCCACGGCTCCGATTTTGTGAAGCGCGAGCATGCAGAGCCAGAACTCGTAGCGGCGCTTGAGCATCAGCATCACCATATCGCCGCGGCCTATGCCGAGGCTCATCAGGTAGGATGCCGTGCGGTCGGTCTGCTCCTTGATGTCACGGTAGGTGAAACGGATGCAGGCACCCTTGTCATTTGTCCACAGAAGGGCAAGTTTGTCCGGCTTCTCCTCCGCCCAGGCGTCCATTACGTCATAGGCAAAATTGAAGTGCTCCGGCACATTGATATGAAAATTTTCAATGAAATCCTGCTGGGAGGAAAACTTTGTCTGATTCAGGAATCTTTCGATCATTGTAGTGTTCGTCTTTTTACAAAGCGAAATTATCCAATCCTCAGATAATGAAAAAATCAATGTGGCAACCTTCGCCCAAATGCCGCTTTAATCGGATTTTTGTGGTGATTTTCCCGATTCTGTGGCGAAATGCGGTGTTCAAACACCTTATTTCCTTACCATTATGTCGAGAATGAGCCTGTCTGTGGACTGCATGCCCACCGAGCCGATTCTGCCGAGATTGCGGATTGTCTGCTCGATGTCGCGGTCGATGATGCCGTCGGTCTCCTTCACGCTGGTGCCGCTCATGGCGAGAATGGCGCTCTGGATGGCGCTTGACACTCCGGAAGCCACTTTCATCGCGCATCCCACCTTGGCCCCGTCACAGACCATGCCGGTGATGTTGCCGATCATATTCTTGACGGCTGCGCACACCTGCGGATACCCGCCTCCCTTGAGCAGCACGATTCCGCAGGCCGATCCGGTGGAGGCCACTACACATCCGCAAAGGGCGGACAGTTTTCCGAGGTAGCTCTTTATATGGATGGCGATGAGGTTGCTCAGTATAAGGGCGCGCGCAAGGTCCTCGTCGCCAACCCCGTATCTGATGGCATAGGCGATGACAGGCATGCTGACGGTGATGCCCTGGTTGCCGCTTCCGGAGTTGGACATTGCCGGAAGGGTGCAGCCTGCCATCCTCGCGTCGGAAGCTGCCGCGGTAAGTCCCATCGCGAAGCTCATGTAGTCATCTCCGAACACCTCTGCCTGGTTTTCGCGGATTGTCCTGCCCACCATAAGGCCGTACCTGCCCTCAAGACCTTCGCGCGCGAGTGCAAGATTGAGGTCCCTGTCGGCAAGGATAAATTTGATGTCTTCATAGTCGGCGGTCGTGGCAAAGTCCAGAATCTCCTTCACGGTCAGGCCGTAATCCAGGGTGGAAGGCTCCTTGGCGGC
>CAMBMK010000060.1 GCA_945868745.1 uncultured Bacteroidales bacterium | reverse complement strand
GGATCCTGTCCCCCTCTTCCCCCAGCGAAAAACACTCCTTCGGGATCCTGCCTGCATTTTTCGCAATCACCGAATTGGCCGCATCCACTATATTCCTGGTGGAACGGTAGTTCTGCTCGAGCCGGAAAGTCCTGCAGGACGGATAGTCTTTCTTGAAATTCAGGATGTTCTCTATCTTCGCCCCGCGGAATGCATAGATCGACTGCGAATCGTCACCCACGACGCAGATGTTGCCGTGACCGGAGGCCAGTTTCTTGAGTATCAGGTACTGGGAATAATTGGTGTCCTGATACTCGTCCACCATAATATAGTCAAAACGCGAGGCAATCGAGGAAAGGGCTTCGGCATTGTCGCGCAGCAGTATGTTCATATTGAGGAGGATGTCGTCGAAATCCATCACCCCGTTTTTTTTCATCTCCTCCTGGTAGGCCGCATAGATATTGACGATTTCGGGCTTTTTCGCCCTGCGGTCGTTCATTACCGCCGCCGTGTTGGCCCTGTAGGCCGGGACGGTGACAAGATTGTTCTTCGCCATCGAAATGCGGCTCAGCACATCTCTCTTCTTATATGTCTTCTCGTCAAGCCCCATTGCCTTGACAATCTTTCCGATAAGGCTTTCAGAATCGGAGGTGTCATAGACGGTGAATTGCGCAGGATACCCCAGAAAACCGGCATATTCCCTCAGGAAACGGATGAATACGGAGTGGAAAGTCCCCATATACAGCTTCCTCGCCCTCTGCTGCCCCACCATCGCGGCAATCCTTTCCTTCATCTCGCTGGCCGCCTTCTTGGTAAAAGTCAGTGCGAGGATGCGCTGCGGCTCGCATCCCCCTTCAAGAATATATGCAATTCTGCTTGTCAGAACCCTCGTTTTCCCCGAACCTGCCCCGGCCACAATCAGCACAGGGCCCTCTGTCTGGCACACAGCCTCCTTCTGACGGCTGTCCAACCCCTCTAAAATAGCTCTCCTGTTGTTTTCCATAAAGAATAAGAAGCAAGCGTAAACCTGCGGAAATTATATCGCAAAATTACAAAAAAAAGAGTAACTTTGCAGATGATTTCTGCCAAGGGCGGAAATATTCCCGATCATATTTATAACAGGTATTATAATGTCAAACAACATCGTACTTAAGCGCGGGCTGAACATCCCTATCCAGGGAGCTGCTGCCCTGAAGACCTCGAGGACGGTGAAAGCAGGCACTATCGCTGTCAAACCTACGGATTTCAAGGGCTTCAGCCCGAGACTTCTGGTCAGGGAAGGCGACCGTGTGCTTGCCGGTAGTCCTTTGATGGCCGACAAACAATGTCCGGACATTCTGGTCACTTCACCTGTAAGCGGAAGCGTGTCAGAAATTGTCAGAGGCGAAAAGAGGAAGTTGCTTGAGGTCCGCATCAAAGCGGACGACACTGTCGAGTATCTTGATTTCGGCGTTCAGAACATTGCCGGAATGAGTGCCCAGCAGGTAAAGGAGCTCCTCCTGAAGAGCGGTCTTTGGACTGCCCTCATCCAGAGGCCTTACGGCATCCTCGCAAACCCTGAGGTAAAGCCTAAGGCTATTTTCGTTTCTGCTTTCAGCACTGCCCCTCTCGCAGCCGACACCGACTTCGCACTCGGTTCTGAAGCGGAATATGTCCAGGCCGGCGTCAACGCGCTGACTAAACTGACCGAAGGCGGGGTTCATCTTTCCCTCTCCGCCGCAAACTGCTCAAGCACCCCGTTCCACAAGATTGAGAACGTGGTTTCCCACACTTTCGAGGGCAGGCATCCTGCAGGCAATGTCGGCATCCAGATCAGCCACATCAGCCCTATCAGGAAAGGCGAAACCGTATGGACGGTCTCCCTCCTCCTTCTTGCAGCCATCGGAAAACTGTTCGCAACCGGCAGGCTTGACCTTGCAAGAAAGGTTGCCGTAACTGGCCCTGTGGCAAAGAATCCTTCCTATGTGGAGGCCCTCCCGGGAATGAACATGAAGGACATCGCAGAGTTCTATGACAACTCCAAGGGTGACATCCGCTTTGTCAGCGGCGACGCCCTCAGCGGTACCAGCATCGGTCCTGACGGCTCCCTCGGATTCTTCGACAACCAGGTCACCCTCCTCCACGAAGGGACCGAAAGAGAAATCCTCGGATGGGCAAAACCGTTCAGGTTCAACCAGTTCAGCAGCACACGCTCTTACTTCTCATGGCTCTGCCCGAAGAAGCGCTATGCCATGGACACCAACGTTCACGGCGGGCCGCGCGCGTTCCTTATGAGCGACTGCTACGGCAAGGTGCTCCCTATGGACATCTACCCGATCTATCTCGTAAAGGCCTGTCTTGCTGGAGACATCGACAATATGGAAAAATTCGGTATCTATGAAGTTCTTCCCGAGGATCTCGCCCTCTGCGAGTTCGTGGATCCTTCAAAGAATGATATCCAGGCAATCATAGCCAAGGGTATTGACCTCATGATCAAGGAAATGGCTTAAACAATCCACAGTTATGGAAGAAAACACAGCAAAACAGCCGGGCCTTTTCGAAAAAGGCGGCAAACTCGGATGGCTTCACTCTACTGTAGATGCCTTTGATACATTCCTCCGCGTGCCGGGCACCGTTACAAGGACCGGAGCACACGTCAGGGACTCCATCGACCTCAAGAGAATCCTCATCATAGTTGTTCTTTCCCTCGTTCCTGCAGCACTCTTCGGAATGTGGAACGTCGGCTACCAGCACAGCCTCACATTCGGACTCGGATGGGGCTTCTGGCACAACTTCTGGTTCGGATTCCTCCAGGTGCTTCCTCTCTATCTCGTATCCTACATCGTAGGTCTCGGCATTGAGTTCGCATTCGCGCAGGTTCGCGGCGAAGAGGTCAGCGAGGGATACCTCGTATCCGGTATGCTCATTCCTCTCATCGTTCCTGTTGACGTTCCTCTCTGGATGCTTGCACTTGCAGTCGCATTTGCAGTGGTATTCGGCAAGGAGGTATTCGGCGGCACCGGAATGAACTTCCTCAACCCTGCCCTCCTCACCCGTGCATTCCTCTTCTTCTCCTATCCGAGCAAGATGTCCGGTTCCTTCGTATGGATCGCACAGACAAAGGCCAATGCCCTTGCGGATGCAACCACCGGAGCCACACCTCTGGCATACCTCGGAGAGTGCAAGGAGGCAGTTGCACCGCTCACAGACCATTTCTCATATATGGACATGTTCCTCGGCACCGTTCCGGGATCAGTCGGTGAGACTTCGGTCATTGCAATCCTCATCGGTGCAGTGATCCTTCTCTGGACCGGAGTGGCAAGCTGGAAGATCATGCTTTCATCCGTTGCAGGCGCCCTCTTCGTGGGCTGGATCGGCAATGTATGCGGAGTTTCCGCAGTACCTGCATGGGCACACCTGATCATGGGCGGATTCCTCTTCGGTACCGTATTCATGGCCACCGACCCTGTCACCGCAGCGCAGACCGAGACCGGAAAGTGGATCTACGGATTCCTCATCGGTGCACTCTGCGTCATCGTAAGGCTCTTCAACCCGGGATATGCGGAGGGTATGATGCTCGCCATTCTTCTTATGAACACATTCGCTCCTCTCATTGACTACTGCGTGACATCCTGCTCCGTGTCAAGAAGGGCCAAGAAAGCTAAAATCGCATAAGTATGGACACAAATAAAAATCTTTATACCGTAGTATATACGGCTGTTGTCGTTCTGATTGTCTCAGCGCTTCTGGCTTTCGTTTCCACAGCGCTCAAGGACAAGCAGGACGCAAATGAGAAGGCCGACATCATGGGCCAGATCATGACTGCGGCACAGTTCGGGACAAGGGCTGAGCTCCAGGGCCTCGGCAACTCCAACGTTCTCGCCAAATTTGACGAGGAGCTTGCCGAATCGTTCACCGTCAATCTCGCCGGAGAAAAGGTGGCTGACCTGCAGCGCGACAAGGTTTACCCTGCCAAGGAGCTCAAGGCACAGAACTACAAGATCAAAGGTGCCGGAGAGCCGGAGCTTCCGGTATTCATCTTCAAGAACGGCAAGACCGTAGTTCCTATCTACGGAGCCGGACTTTGGGGACCTATCTGGGGATATATCGCCTTCGAAGAAGACCTTACGACTATCGCCAGCGCATATTTCGACCACGATTCCGAGACCGCGGGACTCGGTGCACGAATCAAGGATGACCCTGATTTCCAGCACGAGTTCAACGGCGAGAAGGCCGATTTTGCCGGCACCAGGATTTTCGAAATCGTAAAGGGCGGCGCCCCGAAGGAAGCTGACGGAAAGACCTCCGTCATTGACAACAAGATCGACGCCATCACGGGTGCCACAATGACCTGCAAGGGTCTTGACGAGGCCATCAACACCTGGCTCGGCGCCTACAAGGCTTATTTCGGAAAGAATGCTTCAACTTCATCCTGCTGCGGAGAGTGTGCGCAGGACTGCGGAAAATGCACCGAAGGCTGTGATGAGGCTGAAAATAATTGCGGGGAGGAATAAGATATGAACGCTAAATTGAAAGAAACACTTCTCAACCCGATTTTCAAGGGCAACCCTATCACCGTCCTTGTTCTGGGTATCTGTTCCGCTCTTGCGGTAACCGTGACAATGAAGGGAGCGCTCGTCATGATGCTCTCCGTCACAGTGGTATCGGCTGTTTCCAGCCTTATCCTCTCTATCCTGAGGAACACAATCCCGAGCCGTGTGCGCATCATCGTCCAGCTCGTTGTAGTGTCAATGATGGTAATCCTCGTTGACCAGGTGCTCCGCTCATTCGAGGCCACCTACGCCATCGACAAGCAGCTCTCGGTCTATATCGGACTCATCATCACCAACTGTATCGTGATGGGACGAATCGAGGCATTCGCTCTCGGAAACAAGCCTTGGCCTTCATTCCTTGACGGTCTTGCAAACGGCCTCGGATACGGACTCATCCTCCTTACCGTCGCCTTCTTCCGCGAGCTTCTCGGAAGCGGCACGCTGTTCGGAGTCGATATCCTCGGCAGGCTCGGCTATGTTCCAAACAACCTTGTAATCCTTCCGCCGATGGCCCTCATCCTGCTCGGCTGCATCGTATGGATCCAGCGCAGCATCCAGAAGGACCTTCAGGAGAAATAATCAAATCCGGTAAGAAGATATGGAATATATAAGCTTATTCGTAAAGTCAATATTCGTTGACAATATGATTTTTGCATACTTCCTCGGTATGTGCTCATACCTGGCAGTATCCAAAAATGTCAAGACAGCTTCCGGACTTGGTGCCGCTGTCGTATTCGTACTTCTCTGTACTCTCCCTATCAACTACGGAATCAATAAGTTCCTTGCCAACAACCCGTTCGGTGTGGACCTTACATTCCTCAGCTTCATCCTGTTCATCGCTGTCATCGCAGCATTCACGCAGCTGGTGGAGATGATTGTGGAGAAATTCGCACCGTCGCTTTACGGCTCCCTCGGAATCTTCCTTCCGCTGATTGCCGTAAACTGCGCCATCCTCGGCGGCTCGCTCTTCATGCAGCAGAGGGATTTCGGCAATGTCGGTGAGGCTGCTGTCTATGCGCTCGGTTCCGGCATCGGCTGGTTCCTCGCCATCGTGACCCTTGCGGCCATCCGCGAGAAGCTCCAGTACTCAAACGTGTCACCTGCACTCAAGGGCATCGGCATCACATTCATCACCGTAGGTCTCATGTCCATCGCATTCATGACCTTCATGGGCATCACCATTTAACAAGGAGGCGGAACTATGTTCAGTACAATTATTGGATCAGTAGTAACAGTAGTAGTTGTTACACTCGTACTTGTGGCTCTGCTTCTTGTCATCAAGGCAAAGCTCACCCCATCGGGATCAGTAAAGATTGACATCAACGACGGCAAGAAGGTTCTTGACGTGCCTCAGGGCGGAGACCTTCTCCACACCCTTGCAGACCAGAAGATCTTCCTTCCATCAGCCTGCGGCGGCAAAGCCAACTGCGGCCAGTGCAAGGTAAGGGTTCTGGAAGGAGGCGGAGAAATCCTCCCTACCGAGAAGGGCTTCTTCTCACGCAAGGAAATCAAGGACAACTGGAGGCTCGGCTGCCAGGTCAAGATCAAGGACAACCTCAAGATCGCCGTTCCTGAATCTGCCCTCAGTGTAAAGAAACTCGAATGCGAAGTCATCTCCAACAAGAACGTTGCAACCTTCATCAAGGAGTTTACTGTCAAGCTTCCTGCAGGAGAGCACCTCGACTTCAAATCGGGTGAATACATCCAGATCGACATTCCTGAATATGACGTGGACTTCTCCACCATCGACGTGGACGATGTCTATAAACCGGACTGGGAGCGCTTCGGTTTCTTCGGAATCAAGGCTCACAACCCTGTAGCCACAGTCAGGGCATACTCAATGGCCTCTTATCCTGCAGAGGGAGACATCATCAAACTCAACGTCCGTATCGCCACTCCTCCGTTTGACAGGAACCAGCCTAAGGGCGTATTCAAGATGCTTCCTGTGCCTCCGGGAGTCGCTTCCTCATATGTGTTCACACGCAAGCCGGGCGACAAGGTCACCATCTCCGGTCCGTTCGGAGAGTTCCTTCTCCCTGAGAACGACCCTGATTCACAGGAGTACATCTTCGTGGGAGGTGGAGCCGGTATGGCACCGCTCCGCAGCCACATCATGCAGCTCTTCAAGACCCTCAAGACAAAGAAGGAGGTCCATTTCTTCTATGGAGCCCGCAACCTTGTGGAGGCATTCTATCTTGAGGACTATGCAGAGATCGAGAAAGAGTTCCCTAACTTCCACTTCCATCTCGCTCTTGACCGTCCGGACCCTGCAGCAGATGCAGCCGGTGTCAAGTACACTCCTGGCTTCGTTCACAATGTGATGTTCGAGACCTATCTCAAGAACCACGAGGCTCCGGAGGACATCAAGTACTTCATGTGCGGCCCTCCTATGATGGTAAAGTGCGTCCTGGATCTTCTCGACAATCTTGGAGTTGCTCCAGAAAGCATCCTGTTCGACAACTTCGGCGGTTAATCCACGCCTTCATCTTTGAAGCGGTGTCCTTTCCGGGCACCGCTTTTTTTATGAGAGGCTATCTGGAATCGTCAAACAGGATTCCTAAAGAATCTTGCGCAAATAGAAAAATTCGTACAAATATGGCCCGTTTTATTTTACGGTATTGTTGTTACAAGTCATCACAGGCTATGTTTGTGCAGGTTGTATCCCTGGAATCGGAAATGGCCCGGCCAGGTTGCTTCGGGCGCCGGACGGATATGGCCGCAGAAAGTGAAAACATCAGACAATGCAACGGAATTATGGAAAGACTTCACCTCAAAACGGCAGCCGTGCTGGTGACGGTAGCCTTGACTGCAGGATCGGGATGCACGGCAGAAGAGCCGGAAGAAACTCCGGACACAGTGCATCCCTTTGCGGCAGCATTGGCGGATATAAGCCTCGACTGCTCTCCCTTCAATTCTTTGGACATATTCTTTTTCGACGATGACGGCATCGGGAGACTTGATTCGTACCAGAGAATCGACAATCCCTCCGACACTGTGACAGGAGCTTCAAGAAGCGGGGCAAAGACAGTCGCCGTCATCGCCGATTCCGGGAAGGACAAATATTATTGGGCAGGAATCAACTCATTTTCAGCCCTTTCGGACTACCACGCGGACCTGGCACACGACAGTCCGGACAATCCTGTAAGGAGCGGGAAAACCACCGTTGTGCCCGGGAACGGCAACGGATGCAGGATAAGCCTCCGCCCGGTACTGGCGGAGATTGTGCTGAAGACCATCAAGGCGGATTTCAGCGCAAGGCCGTACAGCACGGAAAAGCTGAAGAATGCCAGGGTATATCTGACAAACATACGCACAGA
>CAMBMK010000059.1 GCA_945868745.1 uncultured Bacteroidales bacterium | reverse complement strand
TCCCATGAGTCATCGGCCTCTCCCGAGCCGGGCCGGACATTTTCAAAAATGCCCTCGCTGAGATACGTACCCCTTACATTCTGAAACACAATGATATAGTCATTGCGGACATAATTGGACAACTTGTAGCGGAGCCTCCTGCTGAAACCCTTTCCGTAAGGTTTGAGAGAAAAAGGGGTGCGAATCAGCATCACGGGATGCTTCCCCTGAAGGCCTTTGCGCTGATAGACAGCAGTATAGAGCCTGATCCCGTCGCGCATCGGGACCATATGTTCAGTCTTGCTCCAGTTTTCAAGGAGCCACTTCAGTGTGATTCTCTCCGCCATTGTACGTACTTTTTATCTCTTCCGGGACAATCTCCACATCCACCTCCAGGAAATCCCCGACCTTTACAGAAGTATTGGCCTTTATCAGCGCCATCACCTGGGGATAATCGTATGCCGTTTTCTCCCTTATGAGAAGGGTGTATGGAGTGCCGTCAAATCCGTCGATCCTCTCCGAGATGAACCGTTCGGAATCACGTCCATAATCGACTACCTGACGTCCGGTATAGACATCGATGTTCTCCGGTCTGTGCACGCGCAGGGTCACTATCTCCGTATCCTGCGGAATGTAGCGGCAAAGGTTGCCGTAGCCCACGAAGTCATTGATCTGCGGCATCATCATCGAAGCGCAATATACCGTAAGGAGCATTCCCGTGGCGATATAGAAAACGCCCTTTACCCAATATCTGCGTCTGATGATGACCACTATCCCGATAATGGATGCCGCAGCAAGTGTAAGGCCCGCGACAAAAGTGAGGCGGTTCACCGCAAACTCATAATCCCCGATCAGTTCCATAATTTTTGCCGGCCTGAGGCACACGACGGCGGCAATGGCAAGTCCCGCTACGGCAAGTATGCCCGCAGGCACACAGAGGGAGGGGCCCATCCATTTCTTCCAGCCGATGCGCTCTTCCACGACAGGGAAAAGATAAATGATGAAAGGGATTACCGGGGCGATATAGATCGAAAGTTTTCCGCTGAAGCAGGAAAGCATCACCGTCGTGGCCACGACTGCGGTCGAGAAAAGGAGTTCCCTGTCCGTGATCTGCTTTTTACGGAAGAAAGCCGCTACTGACACGATCAGGGCGCCGATTGCCGCAAAGCAATATGGGGCAATCACATACCAGATGCACACAAGATAGTACCAGAACGGCTCCGAATGATGGAAAGAGTTGACGGCGCGGCCGAATGTCTGATGGAAAAGCAGGTTTTCGATATATGACTTTCCTCCGTCAAAATACACTCCGAGCAGCCATATTGCGCTCAGGCCTGCAATTATGCCCCAGGTCTTCCACCCGAGATACCTTCCCGCCTCACGGATTTTCCCGCGTGCAAGAAGGAAGCAGATTATCACAAGCGGAGGCATCAGAAGCCCCACAGGGCCCTTGGTAAACAGTGCCATGAATATCCACACGGGCAGAAGGACGCCCTGCCTGCGGCTGTCGCCTTCGCCGGTGTACATCAGATAGAACGAATGCAGCGCAAGCACAATGAACATCACCATCATCATATCCATACGCAGGAAAACGCTCATCCCGAGGAAAAGCACCGATGTCATGAGCATAAGGGCGGATGCAGCACGCTTGCCCGGATCTTCAAACCTTGTCCATCTGTCCATAATGCAGACAATCACCATTGCCGGTATCATGGAAAACAGCGACAGGAGAAACATGCTGTGCCTGCCCGCAATGAGCTTGCAGAGCATTATTATCCAGATGTAGAGCGGCGGTTTGTCCGCATAGGCAAGGCCGTGGTTGGTGAATGCGAAAATGTGGCCTTCACGGACAGCCTCGTCCGCGATACTGAGATACCTCAATTCGTTTGAAGGGGTGAAGTCCCTCAGTATCATTGTGGGAAGCAGGCATATGAAAGAAAATGCCAATGCCGTCACAACCGGATACTTTGCGAATATGCTGTTGTTGCTAATCATCTTTTTCAGGGTGTTTTTTTGAAGTGATCCCGAGTCCGATCATCACATTCCTGACATATGCCACAAAGCCGAAAGACTGACCGAGGATAAGGACAGGGTCCTTGCGGAAGATACCGTAGGCTATGATGACTGACGAGCCGACAAGACTGATGATCCAGAATGCCACAGGAAGTGAGGATTCACCCCTTGATCTGGAGTAAAGCCACTGATAGATGAACCTGAGTGTAAAAATTATCTGGCCGGCAGAGCCGAAGAGGACAAGTCCGAGCGGGATTTCGCTGTTGCGGAAGAGATTGTCGAAGAAAACCCCCGCATCCCGGAGCAGCAGCAATATGGCTGCAACCGGTGTAATCAGAAGCACAATCCTGACCACAAGGGCGATTTGTTTCCACACGCCCTTTGCAACAAGATTCCAGAGATAGACGTAATATGAAATCAGCTGGCCGAGGATAATGGCAAAATCATTCCTCAGCACGCCGTAGAAAAACATTGTCCAAGCACCGAGAACGCTGAATATCCAATACGAAGAAGGCGATTCTATGTGTTTGGACTTTTCGGATTTGAGCCATTGGATCAGCGTCCTCGCAGTGAAGAAAATCTGTGCAAGGAATCCGATGCTGAAAACAAGCCAGGACGGGAGGAGATTGCCCATAGGCTAATTGTTTGTGTTGTTTTCCGATACTGTGTAATTGATGTATCGCGGACGCATCCAACGGTAGGCAAAGCAGTCGGCAAACGGGCCCCAGAGACGGTTCCAGAGGTGGAATTTGGACTTGCCGGCCTGGCGCGGGAAATGTCTGACAGGCACCTGTTTGTAGGTCCCCCCTTCCTGCAGGAGGATAAGTGCCGGAAGGAAACGGTGGAGTCCCTTGAAAAGCGGGAGACGCCTGGCGGCATCGGTCCTGATGACCTTGAGCGGGCAGCCCGTGTCGGTGGCGCCGTCACCCGTCATCATCCGGCGGAATGAGTTGGCTATCCTGGACTGGATACGTTTGAAGAATGTGTCCTTGCGGTTTGCGCGTATGCCGATGACCATACTGTAGCTGTCGATGTCCTCCAGAAGCAGGTTGAAATCGTCGGGAGTGGTCTGCAGGTCGGCGTCCATATAGCCGAGCAACGGGGATCCGGTGTAGTCGATACCGGCCTTGATGGCGGCGCTGAGCCCGGCGTTCTTTGCAAAGCTGATGTAATAGAAGTCGCTGTTGCGCGCACAGATTTCCTTGATTCCCTGCAGGCTGCCGTCCGAAGAACCGTCGTTTACAAAAAGGACGCAGGCCTTGCGGATGCTTTTGGGCAGGAAGTCCCCAAGGGCGCGTTCAAGATTGAGAATGTTGTCCTGCTCGTTATAGACAGGAACTATTATTGTAAAATCGTATTGTGATGTCCTGTTGCTCATAATGCTGCAATCCCATTACCGGGACAATATGGATAGTAACCGTTTCAGAATACAAAAATAACTTTTTCGTACCTTAAATTCAACAAAACGGCATGATTGGGACAACAATTTGTCAAAATTGATATCCGTCCCCCGGAAAGCCTACAGGGACTGCAGTTCAGATACAGTCTTGGATTTGAGACACTTTTTGAGGAACTGGTCCCGGACGGCAGACAGACGGTGACAGTCCGAGCCGAAATAAGAATACCATCCGTTTCCGAGCAGAAGTCCGGCTTTCCTCTGAGGGCCTTCTCCATACCATCCGGTCAGGGAAGGCAGGTTCAACTGGAAATACACTCCCATCCTATGCAACATTCCCAGTTCTTTTTCGCCGAAATAACGGTAACGCTCCGGATGGGCAAGCACTACCGTATAGCCGGCATCCAGTGTCTTGCGGATGAGTTCCAATGCAGGGGCAAAAGGACTTGCCGAGTATGTCTCGAGCAGGACATGGCCGTCAATGCTTTTGATGATATCCCCGGAGGCAAGTCTCCGCCCGTAATTGGCATCCATCATATACTCGGCGCCAAGATGCAGGCTTATCGGTCCCCGGTAGGCATCGCGCAGCACGGCAAAACGTTCTTCGAGGTCAGCGGTCCTGTTTGCCACTTCTTCCATGATATGCGGGGTACACCACAAATTGGAAATACCGGAAGTTTCATACCACCCAAGCACTTCAAGAGAATCCTCCAGGGACCTCAGGCCGTCGTCAACACCCGGAAGGATGTGACTGTGGCAGTCTGTGGCACCCTGAAGGATTCCGCTGCTGATAATGCTTTGTTTCCTTGAAAACAATTCACCCAAGCCCATAGCTATTCGTCCTGATTACCGTAGCCGTAACCATAACCATAACCATAACCATAACCATAACCATAACCATAGCCATAGCCATAACCGTAGGACTTGCTTTCCATGTCAACTGCGTTGAGAAGCATGCACATTGACTTGAAACTGTTTTCACGATACAGTTTCTCGACATAAGGGAGAGCCCTCTTGTCAAGCAATCCGGCACGGGCAACCATAATGGTCATGTCAACATAGCCGGTAATGATGGTGGAGTCAACGACAATCTCTGCAGGAGGACAGTCGAAGAACACATAATCATACTTTCCGCGCACCTTCTCCACAAACTGTGCAAATCGGTCGCTCAGAAGCAGTTCTGAAGGGTTTGGCGGCATAGTACCCATAGGGATTACCTCGAGGTTTTTCTCTATTCCGACGGTCTTCAGCTCATCAGTCTTGCCGGTGAGGAATTCGACAATTCCTTCCTTGTGGTCAAGACCGAGAACATTTGTCATAGTTCCTTTGCGCATATCAAGGTCCACAAGAAGTACCCTCGATTTCTTGATGGCCATTGAAGCAGCGATGTTGATGCTCGTGAAGGTCTTGCCCGCATTAGGGTTGAAGGAGGTAAGCATGACCACCTTGCAGCCTTCATTGCTCCTGAGCACAAGATCGATATTGGTTCTCAAAAGCCTGTATGCCTCATTTATCGCATTGCGGCTTCCCTCCTTGACATAAATGTGCGTTGTGGAGTCGTCGTACTTCTTTGCAGAGTATTTGTTGAGCAGCTTTTTCAGGCCCTTGAGCTTTCTTGACCTGTAAAGAGGTATCTCCGCAAGGAATGGAACGGAAATGCTGTCGAAATCGCTCTTGTTCTTTACTTTGGTATCAAGCATCATCCTCAGGTAGAAAAAGCCGAAAGGAAGACCTATTCCAAGGACAAGCACGATGAGCAGTATCTTGGCTGAAGAAGGCGAAATAGGAAGGTCAGAGCCGTTAGGAAGCATAATGACACGCGTGTTGCCCACATTCACAAGGGCGGCGATTTCATTTTCCTCACGTTTCTGGAGAAGGAACATATAAAGGTCCTGCGTTATCTGCTGCTTACGCTCAATTGAGAGCAGCTGCAACTCCTGGCCGGAGCTGGCGGCAATCTTGCTCATGATCTGCTTCTCCTGGGCCTCGATCTTTTCCTGCTGGAGAGTAAGGGTGGCAATGCTGTTCTCGACCGAACTCTGGATGGCAAGCTTGAGGGCTACGATAGAAGCATTGAGGTCAACCACGATAGGGTTGGTCTCGGAACTCGAAGCAATGAGCCTGTCCCTTTGGAGAATCAGGCCGTTGTATTCATTGATCTGCGAATCAATGCCCGAGTTGTTGAGCAGGAGATTGCTCGGGATAAGCTTCATATTGTTGGACGGGTCATTGATGTACTCGCGTATGTACTTTGCAACGGTGATGCTGTTGTTGATTTCGAATGCCTTGGCAGAGTACTGGCTGGACTCCTGGATATATGTGTTGGCAGAAGTCTTGATGTCGGCGAGCTGGTGGGCCTCCTTATACTGCCTCAGGGACTCCTCCACGGTCTGAAGGTCCTTCTCGATGATGACAAGGCGCTCGTTTATGAATTCAGACGTATTGACGGAAGCCCTGTTCTGGTTGCTGATCCAGGTCTCATTGTAAACATCGATAAGGGAATTCAGAATGGCGTTTGCCCTTGCCGGATATGCATCCTTCAGGGTAAAGGACACAACTGATGACTGCTTCTGCGAAAGGCTGATATTGAGCCTGCTGCAATATGACTTGGCAACACTCATGCTGTTGCGCCACGAAACTGTAACAGGATGCTCCAGGCCTTTTTCGGTATTGTAATGCTCTGTAGGATATAATACCACCTTGCCCACCGGAGTGAGAACGGTATCACCGAACGCAATCTCAACCTTGTCTTTGAATATATCTTTCTTTATCCTGAAGTCGGACAGGACAAGCTTATCGCCGGAAGTGTGTACCTGAAATGAGAAGGATGAAGACGGGTTGTCCCCCGCAAGTTTCATCTCCACTGGCTTGTTCTGATAAAGCTCCACTTTTCTGAACGGCTGATTCTCCACATACGAAGTCTCCAGGCCGAGACGGCGGACAATGGCCTGCATAAGATCAGGAGAAGAGAAAGCCTCCATCTCGTTGTTGACAGTATTGGTCCCCTTGAGCACTCCGCTCATTTCGAGACCGAGACTGCTCAGGGCTGATTTCTGCTCCGATTCGTCAACGAGCACCTTCATTGTGCGTTCATAGGTTTTCTGTGTCCGGTAGAGATAGAAAACTCCGATCAACAGACAAACGCAAACGGAGAGTACATACCACCACTTGTTTGCCCAAACCGATGCAAGTATGTCAGCAAACTGGACAGAATTTTCCTCTTCATTGACGGATCTGGTAGTACCCATCTGCAGAGGCTTCGGTCCCTCGAAACTGTTCGTATTTGTATTTTCCGACATGATGAATAAGTTGAATAGTAAAGTTTCTGTTTTGCAGAAAGTAGTATTATTTAAGAATATTTACGAGGAGCGACACGAGGGAGGCTACTACCGAAGTTCCGCTCAGTACAATGCTGGTCATACGGAGAGTCTTGTCATCAGTTGTGGACTGGCGGGCCTTGATGTCACTCGGCTGCACATAGACGATGTCGTTCTGCTGAAGGTAATAAGCAGGCGATTTGAAAAGGCTTACGTCACAAAGGTTCACTTCATACATAATCCTTTCGCCCTCCTTTTCACGGATTACGGTTACATTCTCGCGCTGTCCGAAAATGGTGAGGTCTTTGGCAAGGGAAATCGCCTGGAGGATAGTGACCTTGTCGCCCTGGATCGTGTAGGTACCCGGGGAATTGACCTCTCCCAGCACCGAGACCTTGAAGTTCATGAACTCGACGCTCACGACAGCATCTGAAATGTATCCGCCTTCGTCAAGCATCCTTCTGATTTGCTCGGAGAGCTCCCAACGGGTCAGTCCAACGACACGGATCTTTCCGAGAATCGGGAAATTGATGCAGCCGTCATTGTCCACCACATATGCCTGGAGTCGGTACTGGCCGCTGGTCGTCGCTGCCTCCGAACCGGCCTGATAGCTTACAACCGGGAGGTTGAACATGGCGGAAAGCTCCGGAGTACGGGTATTGACGATAATTGACAGCATATCCTTGGACTCGATAACGATACCGGCATGCTTGTCCAGCTTTTCCGGCTCGTTTACGGCTTTGTTCTGGAAATATGCAATATTCTTGACCTGTGCACACCCTGCTATTATGAGCATCAGTGCAACGGAAACAACCAAATTTGAAAACTGCTTCATCTCTTGCTTGTCATTTTAATAGAACATTCAAAAATAATACTTTTACATCTAAATAACAAATTATGGATTGAATTGCATACCGAAATTGAAAATGGCATCCAGGTTGGAATTCACTGCAAAGTACACTCCCCCGGCGGGGCCATGCGCCTTTTGTCCCGAGGGTAGTTTACATAGGCGGAGGATATGCCGTACCTATGAGGGTCCTGGCGGTCAAGGTGAATTTCACGGGAAGGGAATCTAATGCTCAAGGTGATTATGGGGATGCCATACAGCCGGAATAGCAACGTGACCCAGGCTCCTGGGCGACTTCCGGCGCCGCACTTATCCTCGTGAAATTCACCTGGAACGGGGATATGCCCTACAGTAGTGTAGAATGGGGGTAGGCGTGCCCGGTGAGGGCAATTTGTCTCCACCGGGAACGGGATAGTGGCCCACAGATACCTGTAGAGGGTATGCCCGTGCCAGGTGAATTTCACGGAAGAGGAATCGTAGGCCCAAGGTGATTATGGGGATGCCATACAGCCGGAATGTACGCACTCCGGTTGCAACATCCACAGCTGCGGGGAGCTCGACCAAAGGGCTCTCCTCGCTGTGGCTGTTGCGTTG
>CAMBMK010000058.1 GCA_945868745.1 uncultured Bacteroidales bacterium | reverse complement strand
GACCACCACGACAACTGTACGCAGAAGCGGAACGACCACCTCTTCCGGCAGCGGCAATTCGGTATCGTCTTCCTCCAGGGAGGGCAGCGGAGCCGCACAGACTGCAGACAGGGACAGGAATACGACACAGGCAGCCAACGTGGTGAGCAGCACCAATGTCACCCGCCGCGGCCTCAACTCCCTCAACAAAAACGACAGCCGTCCGGATGACGGAAGGGGTGAGCGCGAAAACAGATACAGCTACGGCAACGACTACCGTATGGACAACCACAATGTGGTCCGCATTCCGCCGCACGAGAGGCCTTTCCTGCCTCATGACCGTCCGGGCAAGTTCTATGGCCACGATCCTCACTGCTTCGGCTACAGGGTTGAGTATCTCCCTCCTCACTACCACAAGGTACGCTACTACGGAGTCGATTATTTCCGCTACGGGGATGTCTATTACAGGCCGTTCGGAAAGGTCTATGTGGTATGCCGCCCGCCTGTGGGAGTAGTCTTGGATGTAGCGCTCAATACATTGGCATTCAGGACTGTTTCGTTCTCGTTCTACAACAATGTCTATCGCACCTACGCAGGATTTGACTCCTACAGCCGCTATATCGACGAGCAGAACCGGACCATTGCCCGCAACAATGCCATCATCGCGCAGCAGAATGCCGCCATGGCGATGAATCTCAATATGGCCCAGAGCTCCTATGACATAGCCAACAGGCTCGGACTCGCGCAGAGCTACGCCTATGCCGACCGTGACTATTATTATGACGACGGAGTGTTCTATATCATCAACGGTGGCAGGTACCAGGTGATTGTGCCGCCTGCAGGTGCCCTTGTGGAGGAGCTTCCTGACGATTTCGAGACAATCATCCTCGGCGGTGCGGAGTTCTACAAGGTGGACGATACCGTCTATCGCGTGACAATGATAAGCGGCCATCCGTATCTCGAGGTCCTCGGACAGATGTACGGAAGGATGGCGGACAAGTATCGCGGATATTAGGAGGCCGTCAGTATTTTCAGCCGAAAATCTTGTCAAAGATTCTTCGCAGCGGCTCCGGGTCGCCGGAAGAAAGCAGGGTAACATCGGGCTTCGAAGGGAGCCCGGTGTTTTTTTCGTGCCCCGGGACATCGCCGCTGACAAGCCTTGCAAGTACCTGTGTGGCGGAATGCTCGTCAAGCAGACGGTCCTGTACAAGCACATAGACAAGGTGTCTTGCCACTGCCGGGGCAGGGTCGATGAAACTGATTTGAGGCCCGGCAATCTTCCTCATCGTGTCGAGGAGGAAGGGGTAGTGGGTGCATCCGAGCACTATGGTGTCGGCACCCTCGTCCAGAAGCGGCTGCAGGCTTTCCCTGACAGTCTGTTCGGCCACAGGGCCTTCGGTCACCCCTCCTTCCACAAGCTCCACGAATCCCTTGCCCACACGCTCCACAATCTTGCAGTTGTCTTCGTATGAGCCCTTGGTGTTGAGGTATTTGGAGCCTTTGAGGGTGCCTGCGGTGGCGAGGACTCCGATCACTCCGCTCCGTGTGCCGAGTGCTGCAGGCTTGACTGCCGGTTCCATCCCGATGAAGGAGATGCGGTCGCGTCTTCCTCCGCTCAGCGCCCTTACCTTCCGTGGGTCGGAATACTCCGCCCGGAGGGTCGAAATCGCCGCTGCAGTGGCCGTGTTGCAGGCTACCACTATGATGTCGGCACCGCGCCTTACAAGCTCGTCGGTGATAAAGCGGCAGCGCCCGATGATGTACTGCGGCGTCTTTTCTCCGTATGGGCAGTGGGCGTTGTCGGAAAAGTAGATGTATTTTTCGTCCGGAAGCAGCCTGACTATTTCCTTGAGAACGGACAGGCCTCCTTCTCCGGAGTCGAAGATCCCTATCATAGTGCGAATCGTTACCGCGCAAATATAGTATTTTTTCAGTTACATACCTAAACAAAGTCCCCGGACTGCCGTTTCGGCGGTCCGGGGCTGTCAATGGTCAGGCTTGACCGGGACATCATCTGTTTTCGAGATACTGTCCGTTTCCGGTCAGGGAGCCGTCGGAGGCAGGGCAGAGGCGGAATGAGAATGTCATCCTTTCTGCCGGGATGAGATACTGCTGGTGAGGGAATGCACCCCAGCTGGTATCGCCGCCCACACCCATCTGCCTGAGGTCGATGTTCCAGGTGACCATATCCTTTTCGACAATGTCGCAGAGGTGGCGCTGGGACTTGCGTACGCCAGGCTCATCGAGGTCCTCGGTAGGGAAGAGATAGGCGCTGGTGCTGATGTAAGGCTCGCCGATTGCCATAAGACCCTTTCCGGAGGCATCGGTCAGGCTCATCCAGCGTACTTCAGTCTTGTTGCCGTTCTCCTGCGGACGGTCATAAGGGAAATACTGGTCGGCAACCGGTCCCCTGTAGAGTCCCACAAAGGATGAGGTGTATCTGTCGCAGTAGTTCTCGTGAGGGCCGCGTCCGAACCATTCCATGGTGTCGAACTGCCTGTTGAGCGTAAGGCTCACGCCGATTCGCGGCATAAGAGGCAGTTTGGCGCTTCCGGGGATGAACTTGCAGCAGATGTCAAGACAACCGCCTGTGGAGAATGTATAGGTGACGATGAACTGTGAAGATGCCACATCCTCCGGGAGAACATAGCTTGACACAACCCTGTGGGCCCCTTCTCCGAGGGATTCGCTCTCCATCGAAACGAGGCGGGCACCGCGTCCTGCCTCGCGCCAAGGGCGGAGTGTCCTGTTCATGCCGTTGCCCATGTCATTGTCGGTGACAGGACGCCAGAAGTTAGGCCTGAGTGCCTCCTTGATATATTCCGTTCCGTTTTCCGTAAATGACGAGAGTGCACCGGTAGCCTTGTCGAAGCCTACGCTCACCCTGCCGGTGGAAAGCCTCAGCATTGAACCGGAGTCATCGGCGCTAACCTTGCCAGTCTTTGCGGAAGGGGTGTAAGGCTCGCGGAATGCAAGTGCAACCTGCTCTCTGGCAAGCTCGACACCTGCTTTCAGCAGACCTTCGTCAGCCTTCTGGAATGCATGGAAGTTGAGGAAATACTCCACGCCCGGCTTCACCTTGATGTCCGGGAACGATGTCCTGAACATTGCCTTGCTGCGCGGAGCGAGGGTGACATTGTCAATGGTGCCTTCGGCAATCTTCTCGCCGTTTCCTTCGAGAGTCCATGTGAACGTGAAGTCCTCAAGGTCGGTGAAGAAGTATTTGTTCTCGATTTCGACAAGTCCGCTGTGGTAGTCTCCGAGGCGGAAGGCGATGTTCTGATAGACCTTCTTGACCTCGTGGATGTGAGGCTTGAGGGAGCGGTCGGCTGCAACGAGACCGTTCATGCAGAAGTTGGCCGAGCTCGGGGTGCCTTCAGGTGCGAGGTCGCCGCCGTATGCCCAGTAGAATTTTCCGTCCCCGGTCTTTGCATAGAGTCCCTGGTCAACCCAGTCCCAGATGTGTCCGCCCTGGAGGGAAGGATACTTCTCGATGACATCCCAGTAGTCCTGGAGATTGCCCTCGCTGTTGCCCATCGCGTGGGCATACTCGCAGAGGATGAGAGGTTTCTCCGGCAAATAGAGGGCGTGGTTGATGAGCACGTCTATCTTCTTGTACATCGGGCAGAAGATGTCGGTGTACGGGCCCTTGATGCCGTCCTCGGAGTGGACCGGACGCTGCGAGCGGTCGTGCTCGTGCACCCACTTGTAGGTGGCCGCGAAGTTCACACCCTCGCCGGTTTCGTTGCCCAGCGACCAGATGATGACGCAAGGATGGTTCTTGTCGCGCTCAAACATGCGCTCGGTGCGGTCGATGAACGCATTCTGCCATTCAGGCTGGTTGGCAAGGCATTTGTCAGGGTCGTAGCCCATGCCGTGGCTCTCGATGTTGGCCTCGTCCACTACGTAGAGTCCGTAGATGTCGCAGAGCTCATACCAGCGCGGGTCGTTCGGGTAGTGGCTGGTGCGCACGCTGTTGATGTTGTTCTCCTTCATCAGGCGGATATCGAGGAGCATGGATTCCTCGTCCACGACGTGACCGGTGTACTGGTCGTGCTCATGACGGTTCACACCCTTGATATACACAGGCTTGCCGTTGACAAGCAGCTGTGCGTTCCTGATTTCGGACTTGCGGAAACCGATGTTGCGGGCGATGTACTGCCGGGCTTTTCCGTTGACGCGCAGGGTAAGGAGCATCTTGTAGAGGTTAGGCTTTTCAGCGCTCCACAGAAGCGGTGCCCCGATGTGCCTGCTGAAGTGGATCTCCCCGCTGCCGTCCTCAGGGCGCTTGCGCTCGTTATAGACGGTATTGCCGTCCCTGTCAAGAAGGCTCACCTCCACCTCTGCACCCCTGATCTTGCCGGAGGTCGCCTTGCCGAGCTCGACATAGAGGTCGAAATCGGCGTCGCGGTATTCTCCGTCAAGGTCTGTCACAACCTCGAAATCGCGCACGTGGATGTCCGGACGGGCATATACATAGACATCCCTCTGGATGCCCGCGAAGCGCCAGTAGTCCTGGTCCTCGAGATAGTATCCGTCGCTGAATTTGAACACCTGCACGGCAATCTCGTTCTCTCCCTTGTGCACGTAAGGGGTGATGTCAAACTCGGAAGGGGTCTTGGAGTCCTGGGAGTATCCGACCATCTCGCCGTTCACCCATACATAGAATGCCGAGGCGACGCCACCGAAATAGAGCACAATCTGGCGTCCATTCCAGGATGAAGGGATGTTGAAAGTGCGCTTGTAGGAGCCTACAGGGCTGTTTTCAACATCTATGAGCGGCGGGTTTATCTTTATTCCGTAGGTGCTGCCCACATAGAAAGGATAGCCGAATCCTTCCATTTCCCAGTTGGAAGGGACCTTGATGTCGTCCCATCCGGAGACGTCCGAACCTTTACGGAAGAAATCCGTCGGGCGCACGTCGCTTCGCGGAACGAAATTGAATTTCCATGTGCCGTTCAGCGAAAGGAAGTATGGAGACCTGCTCCTGTCGCCCTCCAGGGCCATCTGCCTGTCGGGATAGGCCATGAAGGTAGCCGCGGAAGGGAGGCGGTTGATGTGGAGCACATCGAAGTTTTCCCAGTCGTTGTCAGAGTGAGGATATTTGTCGGTACGTACAGCCTGTACCGTCTTCTGTTTCTCTGCCTTGCCCCTGTTTTCCACCGGGGCCCCGTCATACTGGGCGTAAGCTGCAAGCGGAAGGAGAAGGCCAAGGCTTAAGGTAAGCAATTTGTTCATTTCCAATGTATTCTTGAAGTTTAATTGTTCAGGAGCATTTTGATGATGACGGCGGAGGACCAGCCGAAGTTAGGGCTGTTGAGCGCCTCGCCGGTGAGCGGGTTGTAGTTTTCGTGGATAGGACCGTCGGTGGTGAGTCCCTGGGCGTTGTTGATGAACTTCTCCACAAGGTAGTCAGCCTCCCTGTCGTAGCCGTAGTTGCGCAGGCCGGTGATGCCGAAATATACCTGGTCAACCCATACCGGGCCTCTCCAGTAGCCTCTTACCGGACGGAGACGCGGGTGGCTGATGTCGAGGGTCCCCAGAGGAAGGGTGGAGTTGAATTTCTCCGGATCCATCATCTTTTCCTTCACTGCCGCAGCCTGCTCTTTGGTGGCGATTCCCGCCCACAGGGGGAGCCAGCATTCTGCGCCCATCACCTTGATGAACTCTCCCGTTCCGATGCGGGTGTCATAGAAAAATCCGGTCTCTTCGTCGTACATCTTTGTCTGTACGAAGTTCCTGATGACCTCCGCACCTTCCCTGAGCTGCTTTGCATCGTCGGTCTTGCCGAGGATGTCGGCCATCTCGGCGAGGATCAGTTTCTCCTTGTAGAGGAATGAGTTGAGGCAGATGTTCTCCTGGTTCATCGACCAGGCGTTCTCTCCGTTCTGAAGCATCTGTGCGCCGTCGAAGCGGACGCCGTTGTCCATGCCGCTCTCCCAGCATGCCGCGATGAGAGTGCCGTCGGTGGAACCGTATTCGCAGATGCCGTTGCGGTCATGGTCGCGCTCGGCAAACCACCAGTTGTGGAACTTCATGAGCGGGCCGTACATCTGTGCGAGGAATTCCTTGTCGCCGGTCTCCCTATAGACGTTCATCGTGCCCCATGCCGCTACAGGCGGCTTGGAGTCGCGCCAGTTGTTGTGGGCCTTGTTGTAGCTGATGAAGTCCGGTACCATTCCGTTGTCGGCCTGGTAGTCAAACAGCGTGCGCATCTCGTCCTTTGCCATCTCCGGGTTGTAGAACACGTTGGCAGAGGCTATTTTCCAGGAGTCCCAGGACCAGATGCCGTCGATGAATCCCACATATGAAGGGTTGCTGCCGGCGGTGAGGATGTCGCCTGCCGGAGAGCACCAGTTGCTATTGAGGGTAATCATCGCCTTTACGAGCACCCTGCGGTATTTGTTGTCGCAGCGGAACTTTCCGTATGCCCTGTCGAGAAGGGATGCGATGGCTGAGTCCCAGCGGACCTTGTTCTGCGCGAAGCATCCGTCCACATTGACGGCGGATATCCTTGCGATCTCGGCAGGCACGTCCTCACCGCGCAGGAGCACTGACTGGCTGTATTCGGCCTGGTATGACTGGCCCGGCGCAAGCACAAGGCCGGCCTTTTCGGTGACTGCAACCTCTCCGGATGCAACAGCGGCGTTGTCTGCAGTGATGAAGCGTGTGACAGTGCAGGTAGAGTCCGACTGGCGGAGAATCTCCACCGAGGTGCCTTCAGTGCTGTATCTGTAATCTCCCTCGAAAGGCTTTCCTGTCCAGGTGAAATCCACGGTCACAGGGCTGCTGCTGACATTTGTCACTACCGAGCGGACCACTGCGGAACGGTCGGTGGCATAGCAGAGTTCGGTCACGAAGTTGAGCTGCTCGTCATTGTATTCCTGGACAAGGCGTCCCGGAAGATACTTTGTGGTCTGGACGT
The DNA here is from genome assembly GCA_945868745.1 of uncultured Bacteroidales bacterium. Classification (GTDB taxonomy): domain Bacteria; phylum Bacteroidota; class Bacteroidia; order Bacteroidales; family UBA932; genus Cryptobacteroides. Next base: position 1,777 of record CAMBMK010000058.1, on the reverse strand, counting down.
TGCGGACCATGTTGTAGTCGGTGCCGTCCACCTTGAGCATCGGCTGGGCGAGTGTCTGTGCCACCCATCCGCGGCCGGTCATCACCATAGGGCCGATGAACGCTCCCGCAAGGCGGTTGCTCTCGTTTTCCGGGAGGGCATAGGCCGACCAGGCTCCCAGGTCACGGAAAACATATGCTCCCCAGTGCCTTGACTGCTCGGGTACATTCTTGATGTTGATGAGGTTGGCGAAATCTTCCTGCTTTGAAAGAAGTGCTTCTGCCGGAGCGCCTGTCTGCCCGCAGCAGCCGGACACCACGCAGGCGGCAAGCACCGGCAAAGCGATGATTCTTGAAAGTCTGTTCATATCGATGTGTGTTGTTTTTGGGAATCGGAGCAAGTTATGATTATTTCAGATTATTTACAACTAATCCGAAGAGGTTTCCCTCCCCGGATCAGTCGATAATTGCATACTTTGTTTATTTGCCGAAGCCATTGTTCTGCTCCCATTCGCTGTTGAGGAGGAACTCCTGGTGAGGAATAGGAAGAAGCTCGTGCTTGCCTTCAACAAAGTTCTCCACGTCCGGCTTGTTGTGGTCTTTGAGAGCCTGCTTGGTGATGCCCCAGCGTACAAGGTCATACCAGCGTACACCCTCGAGGGCGAGCTCGCATGGACGCTCGACATCCTGCAGGTGCTTGAGGACTGCATCCTTGGTCATGCCGTGTGAAAGCTGAGGAACGTTGACACGGTCACGGACGATATTGATGTAGTCGACGGCCTCGTCGCTCTTGCCCCTGTCATTGAGACACTCTGCGTAGAGAAGGAGAACGTCTGCGTAACGTACTACAGGCAGGTTGATACCGCACTCCCAGAAAGGATCTGCGCCGAGGGACTCATCCCAGTACACAAACTTGTGCCAGTAATAGGTGCCATTTGAATGCCAGCCTGCGAAGTCAGGTGTCGTGCCTACTTCAGCGCTCCATGCATCGTAATACCAAGGGCGGCAGTCAGGGTCATCGAAGATGATGGTCTTGAGCAGACGCTCGCTGTACTTGCCGTCAACGGTCTTGTCCTCCTTGAGAGTGTTGAATATCCACTCGGAAGGATAGGCTTCTTCATATCCGTAGGCGTCAAAGGACATGAGGTGGACGTTCCAGAGGTTAACCTCGTAGTTGTCACCCTCAAGATTGCCTGAGAACTGGATTTCGAAGATGGATTCCTTGTTGTTCTTGTGGTTGTTGAAGTTGTCACCGTATTCATCCATAAGGTCGTAAAGTCCTGAATCGATGATCTTCCTGAACTCTGTCTCAGCCTTGTCCAGCTCGTGGCAGAACATATAGAACTTTCCGAGGATTGCAGCAGCAGCATACCTGGTAGCCCTTCCGCCCCATTCTGCGCCGTATGACTTAGGAAGGTCTTCCTGGATCTCGGAGAGTTCCTTCTTGATGAAGGCTTCAATCTCGCCGGCTGCAGCCTGTGGAGGGAAGAAATCCTCCTCTGTGGCCTGATGCAGGTGGAGAGGCAGCTTTTCACCGAAGTTGAGGAATAGACGGTAGTAGTAGAAAGCCCTGAGGAAACGTGCCTCGGCAAGACTCTGGGCCTTTATCTGCTCAAGGCTGCCGTTCTCGTCCGGAACGTTAGGGATGTTGTCGATGCACTGGTTGGCATAGTTGATGCCCTTGAAAAGATAGTTCCACTCTGCGCGTGTGAGGCTGCTTGTCTGGTCGTTGGTAAAAGATGCAAGGTTTGTCCAGGTGGACACGTCGGCCCTGTAGTCGCAATCATCGGAGCGGTAGC
>CAMBMK010000057.1 GCA_945868745.1 uncultured Bacteroidales bacterium | reverse complement strand
ATGGTGACCCTGAACGGCTTCCCCCGCTGGAAGAAACTGTTGCCCACCGACTTGAAATAAAACGTGTCAAATTCCGTCCCTGTCAGATTGGCACCCCGCAGGTACACGGAAGAATACGGAAGGCCAAGCCTCAGTCCTGCCCCGAGAATGTAATAAGGGTCCTGGCTGAACTCCCCAGCCTCGTCCCATACAATCTTTCCGGTTCCCGCCACATCGGCCGAAACCTCCAGATTGCGGAAAAACGGATGGTCGAACACAAAAGAATAGGCTGCCAGGGCAAACAGCGTGGACGACGGGGAATACGGGATGACATTGCCGGAGTAATCATTCCGCCCGTCATTGTATTCCTTGAAGACAGCGTTGAGAATGCTGCCGGAAGCCTGTACGGACAGCCCCTTCCAGGCCCAGGAAAACTCGGCCTCCACTCCGCAGCTTCTGGAACGGCCCGCATTGGCCATCATCCTTCCAGTCCCCTTGCCTGCCGGGAACACTGTAATCTGCTGGTTCCTGCAACGCAGGTAGAAGGCTGACACCCCGGCTGTCAATCTGTGACCACCGCCTGAAAAAGCCAGACGCCCTCCGACTTCATAATTCATGCATGTTTCGGGCTTGTAGGTAGTATTCCTCGCCTCCGGGCCATCGCCCTCCGAGTCAAGATGCACGCCGAGGGCTCCCATCATATCCGTCATCATCTTGTTCTGGAGAATGTCCGAGAATATCTGCGTATTGAAGCCACCGGACTTGTAACCCTTTGACACATTGGCATATACCTGTCCGCTCAATTTGTCTCCATCATCCCCGATGCGGTACAATGCGGAAATCTTCGGAAGTACCTGGAAATAGAAATTGGAGATATCACCCGCATATCTTGTCTGGAGAAGATATGGCTCCTTCATTGACGGGGAAAGGATGAAATTCACGTCCGCCCTGCTGTTATAATCCATGAAATTTCCCTCATGGTCAATCCTCAGCCCGGCCGTGAGAAGCCAGCGTCCGAGACGGAAATATGACTCGTGATACAATGCAGCATTGTATGTGAAAATGCCGAAATCGCTTTTAATCGGAAAACTGTCCCCGATGATGTCAAGGGTACCGAACGCCTCGGGGATATTCGCATTGGCATTGTCAAGAATAAGGGAGTTTATACCATCACGGAGAAAGCCTACCGGGGCGCTCATATTGTTGTACTTGGCAAAGCAGAATAAGCCGGTCTGGCTGTCCCACCAATCAGGCTTGGATTCGGGCTTGAATATAAGTTCCTGGGTGACAGCATATTGCCTCTGTATCTGATTGAGTGTGAACATTGACTTCGGCGTAAAATCCTGGTCCAGTTCCATTGAATCGAAGAGAAGCTGGAGGCTGGTCACGGAATTCATTTTCCATCCCCCCGTCCTGACCTCGGCCCTGAAGCCGTCCGTGAAACTCAGCCGGCGGTATCCGCAGTCGTCATTGTAATTAACCGGCAGGAGGACGCCATCCTGCCACAGCCTGTACGGATATCCGCCCTGCTTATGGAGGGAGAGGGAGAAATGATTGTCCATCTTGACTTTGGCATTGTCCAGCTCACAGCGCACTCTCAGATAAAGGGCGTCCGACTTATCGCAGTCCCGCCCGTCATAGTCATTGACATAGAACCCGTCGGAATGCCTGTAGGCCACCGCAGTGCCGGAACGGCCCCTGTACATTGACACTCTCGCCGAGACAGTATTGGCAGAACCGTATTCCACCCCGCCCCGGATACCCTGGTATGCAGACGGAGCCAATGTCTCCACCGAAAGAATGCCGACCATCGAATTCCTGCCGTACAATGTACCCTGCGGCCCCCGGAACATATCCGCCCGCCTCACGTCCAGGAATTGGAAGTCATAATTGTTCTTGTCCAGGACAGGCACGTCATCGACATACAGGGATACTACAGGATTGTCAATCCGTGACCCCAGGCCGCGCATGTAAATGGAAGACGTCATCGCCGACCCGTAATCCGGGATATGAAGGCCCGGGACAATGGCGGACAAATCCCTCGGGGCGGAAATGCCCTTGTCCTCAATACCGGACAAAGTGACAGATGTCACCGGGGAAGCCACTTCGGGAAGCTTCAAGCTCTGCTTTACGGAGGAAACCACCACGGCTTCCGCAATGGTATCATTAGGATGTCCCGGAACCGCCAAAAGCAATGCGGCAATAGACGCCAAGATGCTATTCATTACCAAATCGAAACTCAAATCACAAAGGTAATGAAACTATTTAATATGTACAAACTTCCGAAAATACTCCATTTCGGACAATAATCAGGTATTTTTGTACCGGGAGTTTGACGACCGTATCAAGGCTCACTTCTCTCCTGACGAGATTGATTGTAGATCAAAAATGTGACGGAGGGGCATCACAAACGGATGCCGATGCCTATTTCAATGTCGGGCAGGGTAAAAGAGATGGAGGAGATGCCGGCGTGCATTTCCAGGGGGCCGAGCTCAATGATGGCTCCGCATTCGAGCAGGAGTCCGCCGGCGCTGCGGTCAATCACCTTTGCCCATCTTCCGTTGACATCTTCCCAGGCAGTGGTTTTTTGCCCCCAGCCCGCACCGAGGTATGCCCCGGCCCGTTTGCCGAACAGTTTCCTCGCTCCGGCAGAGATCCGGGTGACGGATATGCTCCTGGCACCGCTCGCCCAGAAACCGCCTCCGTAGAGACTTCCGTCCGAACTGAATTCGTAATCCGTGTCGCCCGGCGTGAAATTGCTGTTGAAGCCCAGGTATCCGCCCCAGCGCGTCCTGTGACCGGATACCGACAGCCTTGCACCGTAGGATACTGCCGGCGTCAGGCCCATGCTGTAGGACAGGGTGACATCGGTCTTTTTCTCTTTGCGGAAGGCAGTGGTGCTGTAAAAGGGATTGATCCTGATCACATCTGAAAAGGGTGAGCATACCACGGCCCTGCCCGTAAGTCCATCCGATGAAAGGCTGTCTATGGAGGGGCAGGGGGCAAGCTTTACCCCTGTGTTGTAGCTTTTCCGTATCCTCTCGAAGCGCGCTTTCTGGCGGAGGCTCATCGCACCGGCATTGTCCCTGATTTCTTCCCTTATCTCCCTGAGGCTTTCAAGCAGGGGGGATATCTGTCCTGAAGTGATTGTCTCTCCCGATACAGCCCTGATTTTTAGGTCGATGCATTCGTTGCAGATAAATTCATACCTGTCCAGGATGCTGTCCCAATAATTGTCCTGCGCTTTTGCCGGGCACAGGAAAAGAAGGCTGCAGAATACTGCTGACAACAATGATATGAATGATCTTTGTCTCAAATTGTATGGCCGGCTTATGGCATTCAGTGTCCGGATACTGCAAAATTAACCATTTTTTCGTATTTTTGACCGATTTATCTGTTCTTGCTGATGGGAAGCATAAACGTGGGCATTTCTGGCTTTTTCTCTATGGATGACAATCCGGGCGAGTCTTTCGTTCCGGACATTTCCCTTTTGCACAGGACGGATGATGGCCCGTTCGAACTGTACAAATGCTCCGGAATGGGGCGCATCACCGTACTGAAGGCCATCCGGCTTGGCGACAGGGACAATCCCATCTGCAGGGAGATGCTCCGCAAGGAGTATGAAATCGGTATCAGCCTAAATCATCCGAATATCCGTGAATACTATTCAATGCGCGACTTCCCGGGACTCGGGACTTGTATCGAGATGGAGTGGGTGGATGCGGTAACCCTTGAGGAGATCACGGGTGAGTGCCGGCGCAACAGCCGCCTCTGTGACTCCGTTGTGTCACAGATTCTTGATGCCGTACGCCACCTCCATATGAAGCAGGTTGTCCACCGCGACCTCAAGCCCTCCAATATCCTGGTGACGCGCAAGGGTATGAACGTGAAGATAATAGACTTTTCCCTCTCGGATTCCGACTCCCATCTGATACTGAAGGGGAATGCCGGGACCCCGATGTATGCCTCACCGGAGCAGCTGGGCTGCAGGGAATCGGACTATCTGAGTGACATTTACTCTCTCGGAGTCATCCTCCGGCAGCTTTCATCAAGACGCAGGTACCGTCAGGTGGCTGCAAGGTGCATGAAGGAGAATCCCGAAGACCGGTTCCCGGGGATTGATGGGTTGAGGACCGAGCTTTTCAGGCCTTCAAGAGCCCCGTGGTATGCCGCATATGCAATTGCGCTGACACTGCTGATTGCCGCCTTTGCTTTCATGAGCCGCAGCATGAGCGGCAGCAGGGACATCGTCCCGCCCGTGCGGGAAGTCACAGCCCCTGCCGAAGTCCCGTCACCTGCCAGGGAAGCGCCTGCTCTGTCAGAAGTGGAGGGAAGTGCAGACCAACGGGATCCTGCCCCTTCGCCACAAGAGCGGAAGATAGGGGAAAAAGCGGTGGATGCAAGTGTGATTGACGATATCTTCCGGGAGGCAACAGACCTTTTCGAAGGGATGGAATAGAGGGGCTATTCCTTGTATTTTATGTCGATGCTGTTTTCGGCAATTATGGTTTCTATTTTGTGACCCCTTGCCACATAGACGGTCCTGAGCATAGGGGAGTCGCTGAGGTCGAGGACTTTAAGGTTGGGATTTGAGGAGACGTCAAGAGTCTCGAAAGCATTCATCCCGCACACGAGTTCCTCAAGGGATACAAGGGGACTGAGGTCAATGGAGGAGATGCCGTTGCCGAAACAGTCGAGCTTCCTGAGCTTTCCAAGGCCTTTGAAATCAGGTTCCCTGACATTGTTGAACCTGAAGTCAAGTTCAACGAGGGAAGACGGAAGCAGCATTGTCTCAATATGGTTGTAGCGGCATGACAATTTTTCAAGCGAACTGTTACAGGCAAGTGACACGGAGGTGAGTTTCCCGTTCCATACCGACCCGTCGGCCACGAGGGTTTTGAGCGACGGAAAATACTGAATACCGTCAAGAGTTCTGATATCGTCCGTGCAGACATCCATTTCCCTGACTTTTGTCGATTCATCGGCCAATATCACACCGTCGTGGTTGCTGTCGCAAAGTCCGACGAGATAAAGCAGGAAATTGTCATCGCTGACGATGATCCCGACTCCCTCCGGAGGCATAACAGGTTCCACCGGATTGTCCTCTGTATCATCACCGGGTCCGTCCCCGTCTCCGCTATTGTCCAACCCGCCGGGGTTGTCGTTCCCGGAACCGAAATCCTCGCCTTTCTTCGGGGTGCGGAACCTGATCAGGCGGGTCCTTATCTGGCTTACTCCGTTGGAAGCCTTGGCATAGAAGCAATACTCGGTGTCATAGTTGAGGTAATTCATTGTGTAGCTGATTTTGAGATCTTTGAGCTCAGATTCTTTGTACGCAAGATTAGCCTCGTCATATCCGATCATGAATCCGGCATTCTTGATGCCGCTGCTGTTGCTCAGGGATGCAGTCAATACTGCAAACCTGTTTTCAAGGAACGATCCGAAATCGTATTTTATATCTATGAATTCGGGCACTGCAAAATCTTCAGGTTCGGAGGTTTCCTGTCCGCAGGAGGACAGGAGCAAAGACAAAGCCGATAGGATAATGAATGCCCGGATTTTCATAAATGTTTATTTTAAAGAGGGTGACTGACGGTCAGCCACCCTCAAATCTTTACAAAGATAAGGAATTAATTCCATCCTTCAATTCCGCCGCCGATATTGATCACGACTCTATTGGGGTCATTATTGAGTGTGATGTCCAGGGTGTGTCTTACTCCGGATTCAAATATGAATTTGGTACTGACGAGGTATGAAACATTGTTCACAATTATTTCTACCAGAGGCACTTGGTTGAGGAGTTTCTGGGGGACAATGATTGCTGAAAATTTTCCTGTCTCCCATTGGCGGGCGATTATCGTGCCGGTCGTACCGTATGGGTTTTTCTCGATTTCCCCTCTTTCCAGATCCATCAAGGCCGTGGTCACGGTGCTCATTATCCTTACTTCAGCCGTGGCAGGAAGGTCGCCTTCATAGTCTTCGCCTTTGATAAGGTTTATGTCCAGGCGGGAGAGTTTGTGCTTGAAATTCAATGCAATGTCTCCTACAGCCCTTTCAACGCCGGTTGCCTTGGCCCACATCAGGTCGCTCAGGGTGAATCCGTCCGTCCTCTGGTCAGCCTTCACTTCGAAGATGTAATCATCCACTGATTCAATGCTTTCATTATATGGATAATAAGCGAATATGTCGAATTTCGCATCATCTTTCCACCAGATTTTCGGATTGACGGTCCATGAAGTCCCATTGAATGTTGATTTGGAATTATTGGCCCAGTTGCCGGAAAGTTGAAGCGGGGAAGGACTTTCTCCTTCATATTCAACGGCATAGATTCCGAAAGAATCTCCCGCCTCAAATGCCGTATCCGTGGCCTTTGTGACCGGAAGGGAAGGGATGAAGCGCATTATCGCCCCATTCTCCTCCGGACCTGCTTGTTTGGAACATCCTGCAAGCGTTGAAAATGCTGCTGCACAACACAATAATATTATTAACTTTTTCATAGCGTCCTCCTTTACTTGATGGTTGGCCTTTCTCCCATGAATACCGGTTCATGGCTGTTCAACGTCGCAGTGCGGCTGTCGCTTCCGACCTCATGTCCGCCCTTGGTGGATGCGGTACTGACTGCTTCGATGATGTCATTTTCAACGAATTTCTCAAAGCTGAAGTCCTCACCGGCATATTCCATTATCCTTTTGACGATTTCATAGCGGCTGATGGTGCTGTAATAAGGTATTTCATTGTTCATGCAGCTGTTCTGCTCGCTTCTGTAAACACCCCTCGTGTGCATATAACCGCCTTCAAATATGTCCACGATTGTATGATATTTCTCGTGGAAGATGAAATCCCTCCAAGGCACATCTCCCATTTTCCCGGTGAGCGAGAGATTCTGGAACCAGCCGAGAGCCTGGCCGCATTGCAACTCAAATACATGTGGACAGCAAGTACATCCGCAAGCTTGAATGAAAGCATTATGGTAGATGTATTCGTCTCCCAGTTTGCCGAATCCGTGTCCGCCTGCCTCGTGCTGGATTACTCCGCGGAAGTCAAGAGGATAGCCGTAGTCGCTCATTGGGCAGTAGGCGATAGCCGTGCCATCTGCCCACATATAGGTCACTCCGCCGTAGTCCTCGGTGTTCGGAATCATTATGATAAGGCTCCGGTTGATGTTGTCATTGTTTACGGTCGGAGCCTTGCAGGCATATTGCATCACTTCGTAATAATCATCATCTCCGTTGCGGGTGACTCCGCCGTTGGTCGCCGTGTTGAAACGTGTCTGGACTATGGTATTTACAGTTCCGATTCCTGACTCAGGGGAGACAGGCACTGCCGTATAGACATTGAAGTAGTCCTTGTAGAACTTGAAAGGTTGGATGCTGAAGAAATGTTCATAAGTTTCTTCCATAGCCTTCATCAGTTTGCCTTCACTGATGTCCTTGGCATTGAATCCGTCACCGAGGATCACTATGTTCACTCCGTTTCCTTTGCTTGCTGTCTGAAGTGTAACTACTTCATCCTCATTATATTTGTAATCGTATTGGCTTACAGAAAGCTTTGTCTGGTAGTCCTTGCCGTCGAGTTCGAAGACCACTTCTCCCGTTCTTGTCGTACCGTCATGAGGTTTTTCTGCAAAAGTCAGCTGCAATGCTGTCTTGCCTTTGCCTGATGTCTGGCTGAGTGTAACCCAGTCAGGCTGTGATACGACTGACCAGTTGTCGTCAGCTGTGAGCACGAGGTCGCGTGTGACCGAAGTGTTGATTGCCGTCGCCACCATAGGGCGGATTACCAGATTGCGGTAGGCGGCAATTCGCTTGAACTCACGCCAACCTGTAGCTGCCTGATACTGAGCTTCATATCCTTCCGGTACTTCAAGAGTAAAATTGTCTTTAGGCACTCCGTTGAAGCTTCCGTCCTGTACATAGGCCGGGATTGTACCTTTGCATACGATTCGTCCGATGCCGAAGCAGTTCTGGAATGCTCCACCGTCCTCGCCCCAACTCGGCTCATATTTTATGTTTTCAAGGCTTTCCGGGAAGATGACCCCTTCAAGCATACGGCACTGGGCGAAGGCTCCGGCACCGATGCTGAGCACGCCCTCAGGAATTTCAAGAGTCCCCATAAGTCTCCAGTTCCAGGCAAAGGCCTTGTCTCCGATCTGACGAACAGTTTTAGGAAGGACGAGAGTTCCAGAGAAATCGCAGCCGCGGAAAGATTCCCTGCTTATGACTTCTATGTTTTTAGGAAGATGCAGTTCTCCTTTCAGAGGGGTATTGCTGAATGCGCCTTCTCCGATTGCAGTAATACCGTCATGGAGTTTCAATGTGCCGTTGAATCCACTGCCGCTAAAAGTATTTTCTTCAATTGTTGTGACTTGTTGTGGAATTTCAATCGAACCTACCATATTGACCATTCCGGAAAAGGCTGATTGACCGAGCTGCTTGAGGTTTTCAGGCAATCGGAGTTCTCCATATAATCCTCGGCATCCCTCAAAAGCTCCCCATCCGATGATTTCAAGAGATTCAGGAAGGTTGAGCTCTCCTACAAAGCCGCAATCCTTGAATGGACCGTCCCAGTATGAAGTGTATCCTGCCATCCTTCCTAAATATTTCAATGTAGATGGCAATTGCAATGCTCCATTCAGGTTCGTGCAGCTTCGGAATGCAGCAAGTTCAATTTCCACTACGCCTTCCGGGATAATCAGAGATCCTGTAAGCATGTTGCAGTCAGAGAATGCATTGCTGCAGATTTTCTTCAGTTTGTCTGGGAGTATGAGGTTTGTCAGACTCT
>CAMBMK010000056.1 GCA_945868745.1 uncultured Bacteroidales bacterium | reverse complement strand
GGGGATACGGCCTGCGCTATCGCTTCGGCCGGCACCTCCGTTGCTTCGATTTCTTCAGAAATCTCGCTGACACTCCGGTGCGGCGGCTGATGCCGCCCTAGTTCCACTACGCCTCCACTGCTGCGATTTTCAAAGAAAATCTTGCTGACGTTCCGCCACGGCGGCTGATGCCGCCCGGTCCCGCTTCGCTCCGGGTCATGCGGATTATCTCCCCATAATGTATCTCATGAAAAACCGAAGTCCAACCCAACCTTTCATTTGGCGGAGCATTTTCTTGTATCTTTCATACGGATGTCATACCTTTGATATTTATTGAACGATATCCTGAATCAGGTGTGACTTGCCTTTCCGAAGTCAAGTATTCTCCTGAAGAAGGCCTTGAGCGGTAAGTCAATAGTCCAGTGGCCGGCAAGCTGCCGGACCTGGCCGTTGTTACCGTGACAGATGCGGGTAGAAAACAGACCGGTAGTATCGGCAGATATGAAGCAGTCCGGTTTACGGGAGGGCGCAACAAGCGTTCCAAATGCAGCTTAATCGCAATTATACAGGAGTGAAACGTATGTGGTTGATATTCGCTATTTTATCAGCAGTGTTCGCTGCTGCTACCGCTGTGTTGGCAAAAATCGGCATTGATGGCGTGGATTCAAATCTTGCGACAGCCATCCGTACCGTGGTTGTTGTGATAATGGCCTGGGCGGTTGTGTTCGTGAGCCAGAGAATCGGCCATCATCCCGAAAGCCTTGCCCAGACCATCAGCGGCATTTCCCCGCGGAGCTGGCTGTTCCTCATACTGTCCGGCCTGGCTACCGGAGCCTCCTGGCTTTTCTATTTCTACGCAATCAAGGTAGGGGATGTAAGCAAAGTAGTACCGATAGACAAATGCAGCCTTGTGCTGACAATCATCTTTGCCGTCATCTTCCTTGGCGAGTCACTGACCTGGAAAACCGTTGTCGGCTGCATCCTGCTTCTTGCCGGCACGATGGTGATGGTCTTGTAAGGCACAGAGCCTTTTATCTGATGTGACCTGCCAGATAATCAAACACATACGGCATCACCACGGAATCTTTCTCCCCGCCGGTCATCGATGCCATTCCGGACAGGTTCTCGTTGTTGAAACCGTGATTTGCCCCCTGGATGGGATAAAGCACCGCTGACGGATAGGTCTCCACAGCCTTTTCTGAATATTTTATGTCAACGAGAAAATCTTTCGTGCCGTGAAGGATGATGATGTCCCCAGGATACTTCCCGATGTGGGCATAGACATCATAGTCCTTGACGGAATCCACGAACGCATCGCTCAGGCCGAAACCCCCGAATCCTCCGAAAAAGCCGCCATTGCCCGCGAGCGAAGAAAACTTTTCTACAATCTCGGGGATGTTGAAAGCCGGATAAAAGAGAATCATGCCCTTGATGTCCTCGGGGCGTTCTTCCGCAAGCAGCGCCGTCACAAGACCTCCCTGGCTCGATCCGAGCGCAAAGACATTGTCTGCGTCAACATAATCCAGTGACCTGATCCGGTCAAGGACAATCCCCAGGTCCGCGACTTCCGTAAATACCGTCATCTCCTCAACAGCCCTTCCTGTGCTTTTGCTGTCATCGCAGGCCCCGCAGAAATCAAAGCAATATGCGGCATATCCCTTTTCCGCAAGATACTCCGCATAAGGGGCCATTGCCTTGTGTGTCAATGATGAACTGTGCGACAGGACAATGACCGGGAGCCTTCCCTCCCTTCCTTTCGGAGTGTACATCATCCCGAAAATGTCGATGTCCCCGTCCGTGCAGTGCAGCTCGGTGGCTACTGTCTCATAGGACGCTTCATTGCCTTCATTGTCAATCCCTTCCGAATCCGTCTTCGAGCAGGACGATACGGCAGCCATCGCCCACAGGCATAACAGCAACGCCGCCACGGTAAACTTTCTCCGCATACTGGGATTCTGTTTTGAAAAATCTGCTTTGTTTCTTGTCTTGGATGCTTTCCTGAAAATACAGGACAACTTCTGAATCCGGCAATACGCCGGGGGCAAGACCCTCGGCGTGCAAAAAAATACCCCCGTCAATCGGCACTGCCGGTATCGTCAATCAGATTGCCGGCTTCGATTTCCGGCCTGATGAAATTGTCAAATGCAAACTCCCAAAGCCGCGTGGAGCCCTGTGCGGAGCGGGCATTCCTCTCAAGCACCTCCGAAAGACGCCTGCCTCCTTCCCTCCAGGCACGGCCCCCGCTCGCGTGCTGCAGCATCAGCGGCTGGAAATTGTCAAGGGAATGGGCAAACTTTGCCTCCGGGCTTTCCCATTCCTCAAATTCATCCCAAAGCGCGCGCATCTTTGCGCAAAGGTCATCCGGAAGCTGCGAAAACAGCCTGTCCGCCGCAGCAAGCTCCCTTGCACGCTGGCTCTTCTTGCCCTCTTCGTCATATGCAAAGGTATCGCCTGCATACACTTCCACAAGGTCGTGCACCAGCAGGATGCTTACGACCTTCAGCACATCCACCTTCTCATTGGAATACTCCGAAAGCAGCAGAGCCATCACGGCCATATGCCATGCGTGCTCCGCATCATTTTCAAGCCGCTCCCCGTCAGAGAGGAAAGTGCGTCTCTGTACAAATTTTTCCCTGTCGATTGTCCTGCAGAACTCCGAAATCTGCAAAAGTCGTGAATCAGCCATGATATTTTTTCAAAAGTTTTGCCGCTGCTCCTGTAAAGATGATTTCCACCGGTCCGTCCTGAGATGATTGCCAGAATTTGACCATATCCTCCAGCTCTGCCTGCTGCACCCGTAGAGGGAGTCCGCAACCGAAATCAGTGTCCCAGGCCTTGAGCCTGAGCTGGTTGTTGATATAAATCAGATCCAGCGACGGTGTGTTCATACTGCTTGCATTGAAGAAGAAATAAGGCAGGGCATATCCGTTCACGCAAAATGACAGCCTCACTGTCATGTCAAGCCTTTCCGGAGCCAGGGCCTTCCCGGCCGCTTCCCTGATTGCGCGTGCTGGCGTCCCGGGACTGAATCTGCCCATTACTACAGCCTGTGAGAAATTGCCGAAGAAATCCTCCCCGATCCCGCAGGCCCTTCCGCGCAGGTCAGCAACTTCAAGAAGCGTATAATCGCTGCATTTTCTTTTCCCTGCCTTTTCGGAAGCCTTGTGGAGCATATCGACGGCAAGGGCGCAGAGCACGGCATTTGTCCCGGCTCCGGTCTCCTCCCTTAGCCTGCCCAGCTGCTCCTGCGACACTTCAATGCTGAACCTGTCCTTGCTTCCGTACCGGATGCCGTTGAGAACCATCCTCAGAAGGTCTTTCATCCCGAGCTTTACCCATTGCGCTTCGGTAACCTTCTGCACTGTCTCCTCCCTGCTGAAAGCCGTCGTGCCCGGAAGGAGGCCCTGGTCCACGGTCATGCTCCGCGAAGTCTTCCCGCTGCAGGTCAGGAGGGCCCACTCTTTGATGAGATTGTAGAAGGTACATCCGTCCATAACGGCGTGCGCACCCTGGGCAACCACTGCCACCCCATCGTCCAACCTTATGTACCAGGCGTGGAATGCAGGGCATTTCCCTTTCTTGAAATCGTCTGTATTATATTGAGGGACAAGCTTGTACATGTCTTCGGAGCATTTGTGCCCCGGGGCGTCAACCTCGCTCAGGAAGCCCTCGGTATCCGGCGTCCTGTCCCATACTACGGCCTTTCGCGCCGCATCGTATCTGCCTGTAAGCAGGGGGTAGCGCCTGAGAATCCCTCCAAGCGATTCTTCAAGCCTGGAGGGATCCGGAGCGCTTCTGTAAATCCATGCCCCCTTGATGGTCATTCCGAGGCAGAATACATCAAAGGGGGACAGTTTCCATTCAGTGAACATCTCCCTTGGACAGTACGCAGCAGAATCCGAACATGTCAGGGTCGAACTCGTCATCCCACCACATCTCTCCGAAAGGAGGCATGTCATAGTCGTGGAACATCATTTCGAGGTCTCCATCGTCATTGATGCGGAAAGCTATCACGGATTCGCCCAGGCTCTCGTCTTCGGCAGAGAATGCCCTGTTGACAGGGTTGAGCTTATAGTAGAACCAAAGGACTTCTTTGCATCCAAGTTCCTCAGCCATAAACATATTGGACTCCATCATCGCGTATTTTCCCGCCGGGGTGGCACCGATGCACGGATTGAGAGGGGTGGTCATCGAAACGGTGGCGCCGTCTCTGAAATAATTGGCAAAATCGCCGTCGCCGCTTGCCTTGAGCTTTACCTGGCCGTCGGCTTCGTCGATATAGAACTCAAGCTCAAAACCCTCATTGTGGGTCGGGAGAAGCTCGGGGTCATCCTCCATCTCCATAAACCAAAGTTCAAGCTCCTCTATGTCATAGACTCTGTCAAACACCCATTTCCCGACGAGGTTTTCCGGTACGAGAAGGCTTGAGAGGAGTTTTACAGCAACCTCTCCGGTATTGCCCGCAAGCACGTCAGGGCCTCCGAGGGAGAGGACACCGGTCGGATTGACTGCCTGCTCCGCAAGGAGATTTTCCTTGTCGTCCTTTGCCGCCGGCAGTGCCTTGAGCTCGATTGTGGCTGTGCTGGTACCTTTGGCAAGGGTGACTGTGGCTGGATAATCGATGAATTTTTCCGCATCCCCGTCAATGGCCACAGGGATCACTACGTCGGCAGGAGCCTTGTATGCCTTGCCGGACTCCACGCCCTCAAAGCTCACGGTCACCGAACTGCTCTCCACAAGCTCAATGGACGAGGTGCTGAAATTGTAGATAAGTTTCTCATTTGCATTGAGATTCACGACACAGGTGGAGTTGGTGCCCACAGTTGCATCGCTGCCTCCGAGCTTTATGACAATCTGGTCTTCTGCGCCCATTCCCTTGTCGGTGACGCTGATGGACGCCCTGGTGGAACCGGCTTCAAAGATGAAGGACTCTGCGGAAACCGTGTATGCGGTACCCTTTGCTGCCGAACCGGAAAAAACGGCAGGAACGGTAATCGAAGACTCCAAAGCCTTGTCGATGACGGCGGTTACCTCTACTGAGCCACCGATGTTGACAGAATAGATCCTTTCGGCGAACTCAACTGTCGCCATTGTGTCGTTCTTCGCACAGGAAGCGAAGGAAAACAGTGCCGCAGCGCATGCTGCAAAGGCAATCAAATGTTTCATTTTCATAGTGTTTTATATTATATTCACAAGCTCCGCAACTGCGGAACCAAAAATCATCATGTCCCGAAGCCGGCTCCCTGCATCTGCAGGATTTCATTTATTGTTGCCGACTGCATTGTCGTACTCCGCCCGCAGCGCCTTCACCTCGTCCAGATCTTCCTGTGAGGGGATTTCGCCTTTCGGAAGCACATAATTGGACGAAGAGTCCGTGGTTTTTGGGGGCTGCTCACTGTAGGAACATCCGCCGAGGCACAAAACGGACAAAACAAGCGACAATATAGCAATAATTCCAGAATACTCAGTCTTCATAACCAGGGTTTTGTTTCATTTCAGGATTGATGTCCACATCGCCTTTGTATATCGGAGCGGTGTAGAGATATTGTTTTGTGGTGTATTTCAGGCCGTTGCTGAGCACCCACCACTCCGGTCGCCCGTTTCTCTTGAGCTCGTACCACCTGTCCCCTTCCAGAAACAGCTCCTTGCGTCTCTCGTCCAGGATGGCCTGGAGCAGGGGAGTCAGCGGCTTTCCCATGGCATCTTCACGGATCCTCCCGCCGCTGCGGACCTCCGGAAGCGAGCCGGTATCAAGCGGGGAGGCGCCCTCAATCCTTGCCTGCCGGAGCATATTGACAAGGGAAAGGGCTTCCTGCGAATTGCCGAGATGGTACTCCGCCTCCGCTCTCATGAGCAGGATCTCCGAAAGGCGTACCTTGCACTCGGCGGTCTTCACGGCAAAGCGCTTTCCGTCCAGAGAAGATGTGTAGCGCACGTCCTTTTCCGGTTCATCTCCATAAAGGGCCACAAGGGAAGAGGCTGCAGGACGGCTCTGAAGATACTTTTTTACCATCGAAAAATACCAGTCCAGCTCGCTGGAGTTGTTGATGTGCGAGCGTACCATCACCTCGCCCTTCCTCTGGGTGGCGGAATTTATCATATCGGCGTATTCCTGACGCGGGGTAAGGGTGAATCCGCTGTTTTCCATGATGTCGCGGCAAAGCTCCGCCGTTCCGCTCCAGTCCTCTGTCCAGAACAGCAGTTTCGCCTTGTAGGCCTTCACAATCCACTCCGTGAAAAAGAACAGCGGATCCTCCGGGTGGAGCTCCAGCGCCTTGTCAAACATCGTAAGGGCATAGTCCGCCGTCTGCCTGAGGGAAGACCGGACCGGCCTGTCCCCGATGTCGAAACGGTCCACAATCGGAAGGCCAAGCTGCGACTCGGGACTGTCCCACGGCTCGCAGTAATCCCTTATCATATTGTAATAAATGATGCCTTTTATCGCATATGCGGCAGACAGGGCACCGCCCGCGGTCTCCGAAGAGTGTCCGTCAAGGTTCTCAATCACAATGTTGCAGTCCTTCACGACCGGCCAATGGCTGCGGTATGCGCTCTGCATAGTGTTGATGGCCTCGCCGGCATATGAGACGAGGTTGGTCCCCAGCCTGATGTTGGCATCGAGGTCGTCCGCACAGCCTTCCAGCCTCAGAAGCCTGTCGATGTTGCCGACGATGTATTCGTCACCTCCGCCCTCGACGTCGCGGATGATGTTGTGCATCACCGAGGCGAACTCCTCGTCCGTGGAAGGGAGCACATAGCCCTGCGGCTGCACGGAAAGATAGTTCCCGCAGGCAATTGCAAGCGGAAGTACCGCTGCCGTCAGTATGAATCTTTTTCCCATATCGTCAGAAATCTATGCTGAATCCGCACGAAACGCTCCTTGTGGTCGGATAGGTCGCTCCCGGCACCTCCGGATCCATCCCGTCGTAGCCCGTTATCGTGAGGAAATTGTTGAGTGACACATTGAAACTCAGGGCCCTCAGTCCCGCTTTGCGCACAAGTGCATCCGGCAGCGAGTAGGAAAGTATCATCGACTTGATGCGAAGATACGACAGGTCCTTGACGTAGATTGCATCTATGATGCTGTAGTCCATAGGGTTGGTGGCGGCAAAATTGTAGATTGCATTGAACCTGTCATAGATGCGCGGATACTTTGTGCCTGCAGTCCGGTCCTCTGTCCACCGGTCGGTCCTGTCGCGCGTCACGTTGAGGTGGTTGCTGTAGAGGTCGCTGTACTGGGACTGGATTTCCTCGGTCGATACTCCGTTGTGCAGTGCCCCGGTGTAGGATGCCGGGGAAGTGATCTTGTCATAGACCTTGTTGCCGAACGAATACACTCCGGAAATGCTTAACCTCAGCTGCCTGTAGTCCACGGACAGGTTGAATCCTCCGGTAAACGGTGCGATGGTGGTGCCCAGGTAGAAGCGGTAGTTGTCGGGGTCGTTGAGGTCCGTGGCCGAACTGATCGAGGCGTCGTCGCGCAGGTGGAACTTGTAGAGCCCGCCCGATGAGTCGATGCCGCCGTATTTTCCCGACATTATCGCACCCACCGGATACCCTTCCACATAACGGTCCTTCGAGCTGATCGACCCGCGGTAGGAAGGGGTGTATTTGGTGACTTTGTTGCAGTTGTAGGCGAAGTTGACCGAGCCGCTGAGCCGCAGGTCATTCTTCTGGAGAATCCTGCCGCTTACGGTGGTCTCCACGCCGCGGTTCAATATGTCCGAACTGTTGAAATAGACCGAATAATAGCCGACTGTCGAAGGGACCACGGAGGATGTCACCACGTCGGTGCTCATCCTGCGGTACACCTCGGTATTGATGTTGAGCCTGTCCTTCCAGAGTCCCAGGTCGATGCCTATTTTGGCATCTGCAGTCTTTTCCCACCCGAGATTCGGATTAGGTGCGGAAGGGAAGGAACCGAGCATGTAGGAATCGTCTCCATAGTAGCGGTATTCCTGCTGGAGATACTTCAGGACCAGGAGATGGGTGGTGCTTGTGTTGACATCGCCCGTAAATCCGTACGCGGCGCGGACCGTTGCGTGCGAGAATACCTCCGGCATCCACTGCTCTTCGGCGATGTGCCAGGCCGCACCGGCGCTCCATGTAGGGTTGAACTGCTTCTTGCTTCCGAAGTTGGAACTGCCGTCGGTCCTGACCGAAGCGTTCACGACAATCGTCTTGCCGATGTAGAAGTCTGCGGAGCCGTAGAAGGAAGCATAGCGCGTTTCGGTGAAATACTGCCCGTTGAGCCTTTCCACCTGGCTGAGCCACTGGTCGGTAGGCCCGCTGATCGGAGGCATCGACGAGGTGCCGGTCACGGGGTCATAGTTGTATCTCTTGGTATAGACTGTGTTGGATTTGGAGCCGCGGAGCTCTGCTCCTGCAAGAAGGTTGAGGGTGTATCTGTCCGAAAATGTGTCATTGTATGCAAAATGCCCCCTGGCCACATAGCTGTCGCGGTCGGTCCTGTTCTGCGAAATGCTGCCGTAGAGGTTGGTCTGGGACTTGTCGTCGTTGCCGAGGCGGTCGCGGAATGCCGTGTAGGTGTACTTGTCCACCACCTTGTCCGTGGAATTGCCCGAGAATGAGTAGGATGCGAGTCCTATGAAATGGAGAGGCCCGGCTATCCTGATGTCAATCTGCCCCCTGATGGTGTTGGAAGTGTTGACGGTCCGGGTATAATTGCTGTTCAGCTCGCGAAGTATGCTGAATCCGTTTTTCGGCATCACCTGCTCAACTCCGCGCCCGTTGTAATACCCGAGAGAAAAATAGGTGTTGTCCCCGTCATATGCTTTTTCATACGGGTTGGCAAAGTAGGCGTAGGTGAATGCATTTACCGAGCTGTCGGGGCTGC
>CAMBMK010000055.1 GCA_945868745.1 uncultured Bacteroidales bacterium | reverse complement strand
GCGGCATATTCGGAGAAGCTTTCTGGGGTGTGCTTGGACTGCGCTGGAGGAAAATCCATCCAAGACAGGACCAGACGCTCAAATAGAGGCTTTTGGTCAGCCATATAAAACCAAAAGAACCGGGGCTATGAAAAGCTCCGGTTCTCTTTTTGAATCCCAAACGACGCGTCATTGTGACGGCGGTCTATTAATCATATTTGGCGATCTATTCGTACATACTGTCAAACTTTTCCGACTCGCGGATAACCATCGGCTCAACCTTGTGCCGTCCCTGATACTGCGAGAAAATGATACCGAGAGCTGAAATCGCCACTCCTACCCACTGCACTAGGCCAAGCGTCTCCTGCCCCATAATATGGGCCACAAGTGCCGTGACAATCGAAATCAGCGCAAGGAACACACTTGATTTGGCCACTCCGAGATACTTGATTGTGGCAGCCCACAGGCCGAAAGCAAGGGCCGAACAAAGCACGGCAAGATAAAGGATCGGGCGCAGGACCTCCCAGCTGAGATAGAAAGGAGTGAAATTGCGGATACCTTCGGTAAGGAACAGAGGTATGAAATAGACTGAACCGATAAGGAACTGGTACATCACGATGACGTGCGGCCGATAGGTCTGGGCAAGATGCTTAACGAGCGAAGCATGGCACACCTCTACAATGACTGCAACGAACAGCAGCACCATTCCGAGCACGAAATGAGGGCCGATACCGGTATCAATCTGTGCGGAAAGCACAAGGAAAAGACCGCCGAGAGTGACCAGCACGCCAAGCACATTTACGAGCGTAACCTTTTCCTTGAAAGCAAAATAGCCCACAGCCAACGAGAAAATCGGCACCGTGGCTATGACCATGGAGCTGATGGTAGGCGAAGCTGTCTCCTTGATGCCGTAGGTCTCTGCGATAAAGTAGATGAATGGCTCGCAGACGGAAATCAGCAGCATCAGAAGAAGGTCCTTGGTACTGCGGATCTTTTGGAACTGTCTTGTGACAAGGTTGAAAAGCAGGAGGATAACGCCGGCAATGGCAATCCTGATGGTCACAAAATAATAGATAGGGATGTCATACTCGATGAGCTGGTTGCTCCAGATGTACGAAAACCCCCATAGAAAAATCGCAAGGGCGGAAAATGAGTAAATGACGGCCTTGCTGTTCTTAATATTTCCAAATCCCATAAATGGCTGTTATTATAAACAAATTTAGCAAAATTCTCACAAATAACTATCCATTTACTGAATATTTACAAAAATATTTACAAAAATCTTTACAATAAAGCCATTATTGATACTGATTGACGTGTTTGTATCTCTCCCCCAGCTTGAGCAGCTGATTGAAAAGCTCCACCCTGTCGGGCTTGAGCTCGCCGGCATTCAACAGCTTCTTGTTGTATTTCCACCACGAACGCAGATTGCGCTCCTCCGGAACAAATTTCGAGGGTTTGCGGTGATAAGTCTCGAGAAAATCAATGGCCTCTTGCCATCTGGCAATCCATAGTCCGTCTTGGTTCATATTGTATCAGCATCTGATTTTCAACATCTTGGCCTCCCCTATCACAAGGCATTTCCCCATACCGGCAGGAAGAAAAAGGGTATCACCCTTTGAAAAGCGGACAGGCTTTCCCTCCATATCCATCGTCTCTATCTGCGCATAGCCGTCGAGACAGACAATCACCTGGAAGGAAGACTCCATAACGGAAAAAGAAAAGGCCTTTGAGACCTGGATACGCTCAGTCTCAAAATAGCGGCAGGTGCACAGAAGCTCACGCGAGCATCCCGGGGAATACTTGACTATGCGGGGTTTCTGCCTGACATCAGGGGCAGCGCTCATATCCAGAACCTTCACGGCCTTGTCGATATGAAGCTCACGCTTTTTGCCGTTCTTGTCGATGCGGTCATAGTCATACACCCTGTAGGTCACATTGGAGCTTTCCTGGATCTCGGCAATCAGAATCCCCTTCCCGATGCCGTGGACGGTGCCGGCCGGCACCAGAAAAGTATCGCCGGGGTGGACCTTCACCTTCTGGAGATGCCGGTCGAGGGTGCCGGTTTCGACAGCCTTTCGGAGCATCTGTTCGCTGACGCGGTGGCGAAAGCCATAGATAAGGCTCGCACCCTCCTCTGCATCAATGACATACCACATCTCGGTCTTGCCGTTGTCGCCCTCGTGCTCACGGGCATACGCATCGTCGGGATGCACCTGCACCGAAAGATCCTTCGCCGCATCGATAAACTTGACGAGCACAGGCATATGCCCGTCCCGCACCTTTGTCCCCAGATACTCGGGATGCTGCTCAAGGACCTCCGGGAGCGTCAATCCGCCGAAACTTCCTCCGGACACAATGCTCGGCCCGTCAGGATGGGCGGAACACTCCCAGGTCTCGGCAAGCGGCGTAAGGTCAATCTTCTTGCCATACTCATCCCTGAGACGGGTACCGCCCCAGAGATAATCCTTGCCGCACGGCTGAAGCTTCAGAACCTCCATATCTACTCCATAGGGAACTTTATCTTGTCGGATGCACTGATTTCGCTTCCGAGCTGTACCTCAATGATATCAAGCGCAGTATCGGCCACCACGGTATGTTTGCAGCCTGCAGCAATAGTAATCACGTCACCGGCGCGGAGTCTCTGTTCCATACCGTCCACGACAGCCTTCCCCTCGCCGGAAACGACAGTCCAGACCTCCTCACGGTAATTGTGCATATGGTAAGTCATATGCTCGCCCGCCTTCATCGAGACCTTGACAGTCATCGAGCCCGGCTGGACATCAATCACAGTGTAGGTACCCCACGACTTCTCCGCGTACATCGCCTCAGACTGTATCTTCTCGACATACGGCTTCATTGCCCCGCTGCGCTCCTTGTCGGAAATGAGGATGCCGTCTCCGCTCGCGGCCACAATCATATCGCGGCAGCCCATGCACAGGATCGGGATATTCAACTCATTGACCACATTGGTATTGACGCAGGTATCATCAAGGATGGCCTTGCCCTTGGTCTTGTCCGCCATCACCTCGGTCATCATGTTCCAGGTCCCGACATCCTTCCACGAGCCGCCGTAGCGAAGAACCTGGATGCTCGGCTCCTTCTCCACGACCGCATAGTCGAAACTGATCTTTGTCAGGGAATCATATTTGCCGAAAAGGTCGCGGTAATCCTCAAAATCAATCATGCTGTGGGCCTTGTCAAGAAGATACCCGAGCCTGAAAGCGAAGATGCCCGCATTCCAGAGGGCCTTGCGTGCAAGGTAGCCCTTTGCTGTCTCCACATCCGGCTTTTCCTTGAACTCCTTTACAGGGCTCACCCGTGAGTCATTTTCCGGGATGATGTAGCCGTACTTGTCGCTCGGCACAGTAGGCTCGATGCCCATAAGTGTAAGATTGGCAGCACCTTGCTGCGCGAGGGACTGCAATACGCCGACCGACTCGAAATAGGAATCCTCCACATAAGGATCGACCGGGCAGACCACTACTGCCTCATCCGGAGATACGCCCTCCTCATAATGGAGGTAGGCGGAAGCCAGGGCAATGGCCGGGAAAGTGTCCCTGCGGCATGGCTCGACGCAGATCGACACCTTTTCGCCGAGCTGGTTCTTTATGGCACTCGCCTGCGACTTGCTCGTCGCAATGGTGATCTTCGCCTGCGGATCGACAGTATGGATCTGGCGGCAAACGCGCTGGACCATAGACTCATACACGTCACCGTTCTTGAAAAGCTTTATGAACTGCTTGCTGCGCACATCATTGGAAAGAGGCCACAGACGCTTGCCGCTGCCTCCCGAAAGAAGTATAATGTTCATATGATGTTCAAGTTATTAAATGCGGTTTGCTTAATCGTTTTTTCAAAGATAGGCACAAAAACCGTGAAAAGCAAACGGCAGCGCCCCACGGCTCAGCCGATCATGGCGAGAAGGTCCGCAGCAGTGAGCTTGTGGCTCATATCGGTACCCTGAAGCAGAGAATCGGCCAGAGAGCGCTTGGTCTCGTGGAGGCGGAGTATCTTCTCCTCAATCGTATGCTCGGAAATAAGATGATATACAGTCACTTTCTGCTTCTGCCCGATGCGGTATGCCCTGTCAGTGGCCTGCTGCTCGATGGCAGGATTCCACCACGGGTCGAGATGAATGACATAATTGGCTCCAGTGAGATTGAGACCCAGGCCTCCGGCCTTGAGGGAAATCAGGAACACACGCTTCTGACCTTTCTGGAAATCCTCCACCATACGCTGGCGTTCACGCACGGGGGTAGAACCGTTCAAGTAGTAATAATCGCTGATGCCTGCGGCTTCAAGCTCCTTTGCCGCCATATCGAGAAACGAAGTGAACTGACTGAACACCAAGACCTTGTTGCCCTGACCGATAATCTGCTGGAGCTTGTCAACCATTACAGACAGCTTGCTTGACGGAGTATCAAGGTGCTTTTCCACAAGGCTCGCGGAGCAGGCCGCCTCCCTAAGCCTTGTAATCATAGCCAAAGCATTGACATTCACTACAGAAGAGGACTCGAGCTCGGACTTGGCTGCGCGGCGGATGACCTCATAGACGGAAAGCTCCTCATCGGAAAGGCTGACCGGAACGACAATTTCCTCTTTGTCAGGCAATTCGCGCGCAACCTCCTGTTTTGTCCTGCGGAGCATAAACGGAGCTATCAGTATCTTGAGCTGCGAACGGGGCTCCTGGCGGCCGGCACCTATCGGCCCGATAAAACGGTCATTGAAATGGTCATAGGAGCCGAGAAGGCCGGGATTGATGAACTGCATCAGATTCCACAGCTCGCCAAGATGATTCTGGATCGGGGTACCTGTCAGTATGATACGGAAATCCGCCTTCAGACGCATTGCCGCGCCGGAAGATTTGGTATCGCGGTTCTTGATCGTATGGGCCTCGTCAAGACAGACGGTCGTCCACTCCCTCCCGGTCAAAGCATCACATTCCGTCACGAGCAGGCCGTATGTGAGCACAAGCAGGTCGCCCGCTCCGAGGGATGAAATGGCCTCTCCCCTGCTGTCCATCGTCAATTCATTGAGCATCACCACATTGAGAGAAGGCGCAAAACGATTGGTCTCTCTGAGCCAGTTTCCGACCACAGAAGCCGGAGCGACAACCATCTGCGCCCCCAAGTCCTTGCGGCTCAGCATACAGGCGATTGTCTGAAGGGTTTTGCCCAGACCCATATCATCGGCAAGACAGACTCCGGCGCCCCAGCCTGCCATACGTAGCATCCACCTGACCCCGTCCTCCTGATAATCCCTGAGAGTTGCATTAAGGCCTTGGGGTATAGACACTTCCATAGTCTCGCTTTCGCGGATGCGACGGCGCATCCTTATGACGGACTCAGGTTCGGTAATTTCCAGCTCACCCTGCAGGGACTCTCCGCCCACAGCCATCGCCACTTCGCTTATACGCACCTTGCCTCCCTGACACTGTGCAACGGCATCAATTCTCTGAAGCTGCCTGCGGAGCGACTCTCCAAGGCGCAGGAACTCGCCCTCACCCAGACGGATAAAACGTCCGTCACTCTCACGGACCAAAGCCAAAAGCTGAGCCATAGTAACGATATGCCCCTCTGCCAGAGGGATTTCGCCCTCCAATTCAAACCAGCCGCCTGCTCCGCTGGCCGAGACTTCCCACTTGCCTGCATCGGCTTTCAGGACATTGAACGGCTTGCCCTGGGGCCATTCAATGTCAAACAGGCCCTCATTTGACGAACGTATCTCCAGCACCTCCAGAAGCTGCTCAAGACCAAGGAGCGCCTCTTGCGAATCAGCGGAAAAACCGTCAATCATATGCTCCGAAAGCAGCGCATTCAACTCATTAAGGACACGACGTTCTTTCTTGAGGTCTCGCACCACCTCCAGCCTGCGTGTGTCTATGCTGTCATACACGGTCTGGCTGCCGGTACCCGGAAAAACACTTCTGGAGCCGCCTTCAAGCGGGAACAGAAGCAGAACGGCGCGGAAAAGGCCACCCTCGGGCATAACCCGGAGAATCATCCGGCATTGGCCTTCAACCTTCTGCATATCCGCAGCCCCGGCAATCTCCGAATGGATCTCCACCTTCCCCTTCACAGCGCTGAAAAGCTGCTCAAGCATAGGTTCTGCAGCTGCAGGAATACTTTTCAGCCCCAAAAGGCGGCCAATGACATTGCCGGAAGAGTGTGGCATCGGATAATACACCCACTCACCCTTTTTACTGCAGTCAATAAGCCCATTCTCCACTTCCTCAGCACCCTTGGGGAGATTGCTGCCAAACTCAATCCTGTCATCACGGCGCTCCGCACAGAGAAAAGGCTGTTCCTCCCTGATGCTTACAGGCTCCACTCCTTTTGGAGTGTCCCTGAGCAGCTTGTCCGTCCCCGTGAGGAACGGAATGACCAGCGAAAGCGAAGGGAACTCACCGTAATACTTTCTGGAGTCATTGCTTGAGCCCCACGAATTGAAAATCTTCCTGTCGATGTCATCCATCGCCACGTCGCCTGACACATAGCGGGAGAATGTCACCTTCTTTCCCTTACCCCAGGCTCCGCTCTTGAGACGGTTCTGCTCCCTGATTTCCGTGATTTCAAATCCCCGATACCCCTTGGACGCGACATATGCAAGACGGCCGGTCTGGACAGCCTCCCCATTTGCAGTATCGGAGAGCGCAGCCGCATCGTTGATAAGATCCTGAAGCTCAAGCTCCCAAAACTCATGGACCCTGACATTTGCCAGCAACGGACCATACGGCCAGGAGCCGCATTCGCAATGGCCGAATGCCGACATCTCCTTTTGCAGCACAGCCATCCGCGGATGCGGCAGTGTGCCCTGATAGAGGTCTTCCGACTTGAAGAACGCAAGGATCAGCGCAGCGGCTTCCCTTAAGCAAGTGTATTCCGGCGAGGTCCAATTCAGGCAGTAAAGCAGCTCTCCGGTATTTTTCGGCTGCTTATTGGACTGGAAAAACTCCGCAAGGACAAAAACCGGGCGCAACTGGCCGACATCCGGCTTGTTTTTGTATTCCAATATCCTGCTGAGGGCATTCTGGTCGGCGACACTCCTGCGGATACCCAGGGCAATGACATACAACAGGAAAACCGGCAGATCCTGCGGGATTGTTTTCCAAACCTTGCCGCCTTTTTTGACTCCGAGGCCTTTGCTGAAAAAGGAAATGGCCTCATCAGTACGTCCTTCATACAGGGAGGCTATAGCCCGGGTATAACAATGATATGATGAAACAGTCGGTGAATCAAGCGATTGAGGAAGCTCTCCGGTCATAAGGAAATGCGCCAGGCGATGGTGCTGACAGACTACTTCAAAGTCCTTTCCCTTCGTTCCGACAAGGTCAATCAACTCCCTTACCCTGTCAAGAATCCCGGCCTGACAGTAATGTATGCCGTCATCGGTCAGCAGATGGAGCAGAAACATAATATTGTCCCGGTCCAGCAAGGACAGAAGCCGGCTGCCTTCTTCCTGCAGCATAGCCCCCTTCAGCACAAGCAGGACATACCAGTTGTCCTCCTGGTCAGAAGAAAGAAAAGACCAGTTATTCTCTATTCTTTCCTTTTTTCCCAGCAGCACCCGCGCCACGTCCACGAGGTACCGCTCACGATCAGAAGAGCCGATGACATCTATTACGAAATCCACCCAGTGGCCATAGTCGCATACCAGTTTTTTCAGCAGCGGATAGCAATACCTGGCCTGGAGGGAAAAATACTTACCGTTCCAAAGGGTTTTCGACGAGACTATGCCGGCCTTGACCAATCCGGAAAAAATGCTGTCACGCTCGGATGCCGTGATCTTTTTGCCGGTAAAGGACGAAGAAGAAAGATAGCTGAGCTTGGTGACAGAGTTGGAGCCGCCGCAGACAAGCACGCACAGGAGAAAAAGCTCACGCTCGCTCAAATGCATCCCGCCCAGCTCAAAGCCGCTGTCGCGTCCGGGGGCAGGGATCTCAAACTTTTGGCCGGATGATTTATCGGCTTTGCCGGAAGAAAAAAGATTGGATACGCCATCGCTTCCGAGCCTGTCCCTGATTTCCATCAGAAGAGCCACTTCGTGCTTGCACAGGATTCCGTCATAGGGGCAGTTGCAGCTGTGGCTTGTGACATCGTCTCCACTCAGGGCCACTTTTACAACGTATGGTCTTGATCCGCGGACAATTGCCTCATACCTACCGTCTGTGGCGTCAATCACTTCCACACGTCCGCTCTTCCAATACTGCATACCGCGGCTGGCGATGACCGGCCCGGCCACACGAAGAAAATTCGATACTCTGAGGGATGGCATAAACAGATTTATTATCTGAAAGCAAAACTACGAAAATGCTCGCATACCTGCAAATGTAAGACTTCACATTGTCCCCAATCTTGAAACTCATCCGTCCTACAATGTCTTCTCGGAGTGAGGCACTTCTGCTCGATAATTCGTCCGCCGCCGACCTTGATCCGGTTGGTGTTCGCCGTCGCCACACGGCCCTGCACCCGGTAAGATACAAGCATTTCATCCAGGACGCGCTGCGACTGCCGCTCGAACTCGTCCTTATCGAAGCCGCTTCCCGCAGCTATGCGCAGGGCATCCTTCGCATCGGAAAGGTAATCGGGCTCCGGAGTGTCTTCCCGGGTACGGGAGAATGCCCTGGAGTTATAGACCGCCATCCTCAGAAGCCGCTGCATCTCCTTACGGACATACGATCCCGCCGGGATATCCAGACAGAGCCTTATGGCATCAGGCTTCTGGCCTTCTTCAATGAGGGCGTTCACTATATGTATGACCTGGAAGAAGAGTTTCTCGACAACCGGGTTCCAGAAATGGTTGGCAGACAGATCCGGCATCCTGTCAAGGGTCCCGGCTGTCACGGTGCCGTACTTGTAACCGGCGGCCACCACGGCTTGGGAATACTTCACTCCGGACATCATCACCGGCAGAATCTTGCGCATGGCCTTGTGGCTAAGCCCGCAGAAGCGATCTTCAAACTCGATTCCGGCAATCTTTCGAGCCGTATCATCATCAACCCCTGTAAGTTCCTGAATCTTGCCTGCCAACAGATCCTCATCGTCATCGCCTCCGTGCGAATAGATGAGATGCCACAGGCGGAAGGGGAGCTGCCGTTCATACTCTTCCTTCGGAAGGAGAGGGTTGAAAGCAAGCATCTCCTTCGGAAGGAGCTGCGCAAGACGGGCTATGGTAACGTTGCCCTTGATGGAAGAGTAGTTCATCGAGTACCCCTTCGCATCTTCCTGGAAAAGGAACTCAAGGACCTCATCCGAACTCATCTCCTCACGGAACTCCAGCTCGGCTGCAAGTGCGCATTTTTCCTCCAAAGTGATGGAACGTTTCACACTTGTTTCGAACGGCCATAAGGTTAAGTTATTGAGAACCTCCCAGATACGCAGCCTCTGGAACAGCGGGGAAGACCTCGG
>CAMBMK010000054.1 GCA_945868745.1 uncultured Bacteroidales bacterium | reverse complement strand
GAGGTGCTCTGCCACACCGACAGGGCCTGAACCTGGACCGCCGCCGCCGTGAGGGGTGGAGAATGTCTTGTGGAGATTGAGGTGCATCACGTCAAATCCCATATCGCCGGGACGTACTACGCCGAGAAGCGGGTTCATGTTCGCTCCGTCATAGTAGAGAAGTCCGCCTGCCTTGTGGACAAGCTCGGCAATCTCCTTGATCTCCCTTTCGAAGAGACCGAGGGTATTAGGGTTGGTCATCATGATGCCGGCGATCTCGTCATTGAGAAGAGGCTTGAGGTCCTCTACATCGACAAGGCCGTGGGCGTTTGACTTCACCTCCACGATTTCGAGTCCGCAGACAGCAGCGGAAGCAGGGTTGGTGCCGTGTGCGCTGTCCGGAACGATGATCCTGGTCCTCCTGGTGTCACCGCGCGAGATATGGTAGCAGCGGATGAGCATGAGGCCGGTGAGCTCCCCGTGTGCTCCTGCGCAAGGCTCGAAGGTGAAATGGGCCATGCCTGTGATTGCGGCAAGAGCCTTGTCCATTCCTTCATATACCTCCTTGGCGCCCTCTGCAGGCTGGAGAGGATGGATACCGGCGAATCCCGGCATTGCAGGGATCTCCTCGTTGATCTTAGGATTGTACTTCATTGTGCAGCTGCCGAGCGGATAGAAGCCGGTATCCACACCGAAGTTCATCTGTGAAAGGTTGTTGTAGTGCCTTACCACATCCGGTTCGCTGACCTGCGGAAGACCGGTGCAGCTGGTACGGCGCAGTGACGCAGGAATCGTCTCCAATCCCTTTACACCATATTTGTTGGCAGGGAGAGTGTAGCCACGGCGTCCCTCTTTTGAGAGTTCGAAAATGAGTTTATCGTAGAATTTCATCTCTATGCCTCCTTTACTGATTCAACAAGTGCGTCAACTTCCTCCTTGGTACGTTTTTCCGTAACGCAGAAGCTTACATAGCCCTCTTCCGTCTGGAGTGCTCCGAAGAAACCGTCTTCGAGAAGCTTGGCCTGGAGCCTGTCGGCAGGGACGAGCGGCTTGAGTACGAATTCCTTGAGGAACGGACGTCCCGGGAACACTTCCTCGAAGCGGCCGGTCTCGAGAAGCCTGTCGTGGAGATAGTGTGCTCCGGCGGCGGACAGCTCGTTGACCTCGCGCATTCCCTCAGGTCCCATAAGGGAGAGGTAGATGGTGATGTAGAGTGCGAGCAGGCTCTCGTTGGAGCATATGTTGCTGGTTGCCTTCTCGCGGCGGATGTGCTGTTCGCGGGCCTGGAGGGTAAGCACGAAGCAGCGTTTTCCGTCAGCATCCTCGGTCTGGCCCACGATACGTCCAGGCAGTTTCCTGACATATTCGTTGCGGCAGGCCATAAAGCCTACGTAAGGACCGCCGTAGCAGAGCGGAACGCCGAGTGACTGGCCGTCACCCACAGCTACGTCAAATCCCCACTCGCCCGGAGTCTTTACGACTGCAAGGGCTGAAGGGTCGCAGTACTCAACAACGATACCCTTCTCGGCGTGAACGGCCTCGGCAAAGCCCGTGAAGTCCTCCACGATACCGAAACGGTTGACTGCAGGCACGATGATTCCGGCCACGTCATTGGCGGCAAGCTCTGCCTTGAGGCTCTCGAGGCTTGTCTGGCCGTTCTCATGGTCGATGTATCCGAGCTGCACCCCGTGGAAATATGCATAGGTCTCGATGACCTTCACCACGTTTGGAAGGAGTGTCCTTGAAAGGAGCACGCGGGTCTTCTTCTTGGTGCATGCAACCGCCATCTTCATGGCCTCTGCAGCGGCGGTAGGGCCGTCGTACATGCAGGCGTTGCTGATGTCCATGCCGGTAAGGTTGCAGATCATGCTCTGGTACTCAAAGATATAGCGGAGGGTACCCTGGGAGATCTCAGCCTGGTAAGGAGTGTATGCAGTGATGAATTCGCTGCGGGAGGTAAGATAAGGGATGACCGAAGGTGAATAGTGGTCATAGGCGCCTGCGCCGGCAAAAATCTTGAGCTTCGGATTCTTGGAAGCGAGGTTTTCAAAGAAGGCGCGGACCTCCTGCTCGCTCATCGCGTCAGGAAGGTCGTAGTCGCCCTTGTGGATGTACTCAGATGGCACGTCGCTGTACAGGTCATCGAGGCTGCTGAGTCCGATCCTGTCAAGCATTGCCCTGATATCCTCCTCGGTATGAGGAAAATATGAGAATGTTGCCATATTATTTCTCTGTGAGTTTGGTGTATGCTGCTGCATCGAGGAGGTTGTCGAGCTCGGAGATGTCGCTCATCTTCACCTTGATGATCCATCCTGCGTATGCATCCTCGTTGATGAGTTCAGGCCTGTCCTCAAGCTCCTCGTTCCTCTCTACTACAACGCCGCTTACAGGGCTGATGAGGTCGCTGGAAGCCTTTACTGACTCGAGAGCACCGAAATCCTCTTCTGCGGTAACCTCGTCGTCAACATCCGGCATATCGACATAGGTGATGTCACCCATTTCCTTCTGTGCGAAGTCGGAAACGCCTACAGTTGCGATGTCGCCTTCAACCTTTACCCATTCGTGTGATTCGCTATAAAGCAATCCTTCAATAACTTTGCTCATTGTTTTACTTGTTTTAACGGTTTATAATTATTTTTTGTAGTTGGTCTGGTAGAATCTCTTCTTGACAACGATTCCAGGGAATACCCTCTTGCGGATGCGGATGTTGAGCTTTGTTCCGAGAGGAGCGTATTCCTTCTTGACGAGCGCGAAGCAGATGCTCTTGTCAAGGGAAATTGAATGATAGCCGGTGGTGACCACGCCGACTTCCTCGCCTGCCTCGTTCTCGACAGGATAGGTAGCTCTCGGAATGGCCTTGTCCTCGATTTCGATGCCCACGAGCTTCTTCTCGACGGCACCGGCCTTCTGTGCAACGAGGGCGTCCCTTCCGATGAATTCCTTGTCGAGCTTGCAGAACATGCTGAAGCCTGCCATTACAGGGGAAATCTCCGGAGAGAGTTCGTCGCCGTAAAGAGGAAGTCCTGCCTCGAAGCGGAGGGTGTCACGGCAGCCGAGGCCGCAAGGTACCACGCCTGCCTTGAGGAGGGTGTTCCAATAGTTGACTGTGTTTTCGTGTGTTCCGTAGATTTCAAATCCGTCCTCTCCGGTGTATCCGGTGCGGCTGATGATAAGGCGTGCGCCGTCGGCAGACTTGAACTCTGCATAGGTGTAGAATGAGAGGGATGCAGCCTCTGCAAAGCCGAGAGTCTCCACTACATATTTCTCAGCCTCAGGACCTTGTACTGCAATCTGTCCCCAGTTGTCGGACTGGTTGTCGATCACCACGTCGTATCCCTTTGAGTTCTCGACGATCCATGCGTGGTCCTTGTCGATGTTTGCGGCATTTACCACGAGAAGATAGTGGTCTGCGACAAACTCTTTGTACACGAGAAGGTCGTCAACGGTACCTCCGTCAGGATAAAGCATCATTCCGTAGAGCACCTGGCCAGGCACCATAGGGGTGATGTCGTTGGTGAAGATATGGTTGATGAATTTTTCGGCATCCGGGCCGCTTACGAAGATTTCGCCCATATGGGATACATCGAACATTCCGGCTGCATGACGTACGGCATTGTGCTCTTCGGTGATCGAAGAATACTGTATCGGCATATCGAAGCCGGCAAACGGGCTCATCTTGGCACCGAGGGCCACGTGAATGTCGTGAAGACAGGTAACTTTGAGATTTTCTTCCATTGTAAGAATCAATTAACGCGTTAATAATTATCTGGTAACAAGTTTTTTCATTTTCCCGAAGATGTCATGAAACCGATGAATATGCCGGTTTTGAGTCCCATCACATAGTCGGCGAGCTCGATTCCTTCGAGGGCTTTTCCGAGTCCTTCAGCAGTATTGCCGGCACCCTTCAGCCGCTCAGAAAGTATCTTGTCCACGCCGTCCTTCAGGGTGAAGTAATCGCCCTTGAGGATGCAGTTTTCAATCCTGTCCCCTTCCATCTGGAGCTCGACCGCAAGCTCGCCCACGCCCTCTATCTTGCCCTTCCTCTCGAGTGAGAAGGAATGGTGGCGTCCCGCGAGGAAGTCCGGGTCGAGGTAGGTGGCCTCTATTTTCCTGATTTCATCGACCTGCGGACCGGACAGCACGATTTCGGCGTCACCGGCGCAGAATGATGACAGGATGTATTCCTTGAACCTGCCTATTTCGGTGTATTTCGTGTCCCCGATTGCGAGGAGTTCTTCCCTGACATTGGTCACGTGCTGGCGCACTGACTCCACTCCCTTGCTCTTGATTTTGGCGTCCGAAGGGGTGATGGCCCTTGTAAGCTCGTCAAAGTCGCTGTCGAAAAGAAGGGTTCCGTGCACGATGCTGGAAGCAGGCTGGAGGAAGAATGCGTTTCCCGACACCTTGCGGCCGCCCACGAGCACATCGTTGCGTCCGGAGCGCTCGGCATCAAGCCCTATCCGGCGGAGGGCAAGGGCAAGTCTCTGGAGGAACTTGTCGAAGGTGAAAGCCACATCGGTGCTGTCGGAGATGTAAGAGAGCATTATGTTGCCCATGTCCGAATACACGCAGCCTCCCCCGCTCTTGCGGCGGTAGAGATGGATTCCCTTTTCCCTGCAATACGGGAGATTGACCTCAGCCTCCATCACCTGGTTGCGGCCGAAAATGACCGTAGGGGGAACCTGCCACATAAAGAAAGCCTCCCTCTTCCCGGGCTCGGTATCCGGAAGAAGGTCAGCAATGTGCGCAGCAACGTATTCCTCCATCGCAAGATAAAAAACAAGTCTCTGTTGCTTATCTTCTGAGAGTCTGATGTGCTTCATTTGAGGGTTGATGATTTCAGCCGATAAAGGTAGGAATATTTTTTGATAGTTGCGAAATAAAACAATGCTTTTTCTTGCTGTCCCACGTCAGATTGCAAGACGGAATCCGAAGGTGGCCTTTGTATTGTCCGCCGGCATCGCCTCACGGTTGGATACGCGGCAGGCTCCCCACCTTGAAGCAGCGCTTCCTCCCCTGTGGACCTTGACGGAGTTGTCCTGCGGAGTGCCTTCGTACGGCGAATACGCATCGAAACACCATTCCCAGGCATTGCCGCTCATGTCGAAGATGCCGAGCTCATTGGATTTGAGAGTCTTTACATCGCTCACCCTGAGGGAGTTGCTGTTTTTCTCATATACAGCCACCTGCCCTACCTTGTTGCTTCCCGAATAACGGTAATAGGCGCTGCGGGTCCCGCCCCTCGCGGCAAACTCCCATTCGGCTTCGGTCGGAAGACGGAAAATCCTTCCGGTCAGGGCATTGAGCCTGAGGATAAACTCCTGCGCCGCATACCACGACACGTTCACGACAGGTCTGTGCGGGGTGTCAGGAGAGTTGCCGAAAGGCAGGGTGCCCATCACGGCCTCCCACTGCTCGACGGTGACTTCTGTCTGGCCGATTTCAAAATCCTCCACGTTTATCGCCATCATAGGCTTTTCATCCTCCTCCGCATATTCTCCCTGCTCCGAGGTGGCGCCCATTGTAAAGCCGCAGCCCCTTACTCCTATCATGTTGAATTTCACCCCGTTCACCTCGATCACCTCGTTATTTGCCACGTGTTCCCTACCTGGCATCACACCGGAAATCGCAGCCACGACGGTGCTGTCGCACGGACGGCCGGTCCTGATGGCCACACGGAATCCGAGGCCTGCAGCCTTTGTATAACCGGGGATTTCCTCCTTTTCGGACGCCGTCCTGACAGCGGCTCCGTCACACCATTCCCTGAGGCCCCTGACGGTCTCTGCCTCTCCCCTTCTCACAGCGTATTCCCACTGTGCCTCAGTGGGGATTTCAAAGCGGTATCCGGTCAGTCTGGAGAGCTTTTTTACAAATTTTCCGCAGTCTTCGAGGGTTACCCTGTCCACAGGAAGTGCCTCATCGACGGCAGATGACGGGTTGCCGCCCATCACAGCAGACCAAAGCGCCTGCGACACCGGCATTGCGGATATGGCATAGCCGTCCAGAATCTGCTGCGAAGCCCTGTCATAGCCTTTCACAAGACGCCTGTCCGGCATTGTACCGAGGGCAAAGGTACCCCCCTCAAGGGTTTTCATTTCAAGGCTGGCCCCCTTGACTTCTATTGTCTCCGGCACTTCCACCGGTTCTCCTTCAGGGACGGTCACCGCCTGTCCGCAGGATGCTGCAAGCAGCGCGGCCACTGCCGTGAATGCAATAGCAAAACGATTGTGTGTCATATGTTTATCTACTTGTTTCATGTTCCTTGATATATGCGTTTCAATATTAAGCTTCCTGCAGTTCTTCAAGAAGGCGCAGTATCCTGCTGTCAAGGGCCGTGTTGACCGCAAAATCCTCAGCCGTCCCGCCTTTTCCGGCAGTCGTGCCGCCGCAGATGTCCACCCCCGACACTTCACAGAGGGAGTACAGGGCACGGAGGATTGCCTCCAGCTCACTGAAGGACATATTGCCCTGGTCCCAGTCCGTCCTTGAGACATCCCGCCCGAGCACATCCTTGTCAATGGAAATATATACTTTCTTTCCGCGCATGGCGGCAATCTCTCCAAGGGCATCCGACAGCATGGTCCTGCTGCCGCAGTCATCCGCGGAGTCCTTCACCACCGTCCTTACCCTGTCCCCGAAGCCCTCACATTCGGGCAGCAGTTCCGGGTTGATGCCCAGAAGAAGCGCTCCTCCGATTGCCGGATTGGTGCGCAGCGCTGCCGACACCCATCCGCCGCAGCTGAGGATGTCACCGAAAGCAGGCTCCTGCATGTCCGGATGATGGTCGAGGACTACAAGAAAGAGTTGTGCCCCAGTATCCTGCCGCATCCTTCCGGCAAGACGGTCGCAGAGAAGCTTTGTCATATAATGGTAGTCCCCGGTATCAATAAGGTTGACGGCCATTCCGCAGGGATGTCCGCCCTGCGCCTCTCCGATCCTTTGCCGGAGCTGCTTTTCCGCTTCCGGGTCGCAATAGCAGGACGTACCCCGGATGCCGGTACAGTCTATGTGCACCGCGCCGGCAGCAACGGAATCCCCGTACATGCCTGAAAAATCGTAAAGAAATATCTTTTTTTCCATCCCGATACGTTTTTTTATCTTTGCCGGGCAATATAATGAAACTATCTTTGCAACCGTTTTCCAATCATTATGAGCGACATAGAAAAGCATCCGTTTGAACCGTTCCTCCCGGAGAATGCGCGCATACTCTTTCTCGGGAGCTTTCCTCCACAGCCCAAAAGGTGGAGCATGGTATTCTACTACCCCAACTGGATAAACGATTTCTGGAGGATTGCAGGACTCGTCTTCTTCGGAGAAAGGGACTATTTCTGCATCCCGTCAGAAAAAAGGTTCGACCTTGAGAAGATAGTCAGCTTCTGCAAAGGCCGCGGACTTGCTTTCTACGATACAGCCTGTGCCGTAAGACGCCTTAGGGACAATGCCTCCGACAAGTTTCTCGAGGTTGTCACCCCTGCCGACATCCCGGCCCTGCTCGGAAAGATTCCGCAGTGCTCGGCCATCGTCACGACCGGCGAAAAGGCTACGGACACTCTTGCGGAGGCCTGCTGCTGCCAAAAGCCCGCCGTCGGGGAAAGCACTCCGGTCACAATTGCGGGAAGGCAGGTGGAGTTTTACAGGATGCCTTCCACCAGCAGGGCCTATCCCCTTTCCCTCCAGGCAAAAGCCGAAGCATACCGCAGGCTCTTCCTTGCAACCGGTCTGCTGCAGGACACAGGTGGGAATCAGTGAAGCCCCCGTCCGTAATGAACCATTATCCTGAAAAACCCGAAGGTTTCCCTCCGGGCTCTTTTTTCGCAGGCAGGCGACTAATAGGTCACCATAGGCTCGAGTTCCTTTGCCTGGTCGATCATCTTCTGGAGCTCTCCAGCGGTAGGAACCCTCTTTACGCGGTTCTGTGCCTCATTGACTTCAACCATCTTCTTTTCAAGGTTGGCAGCATTGCGGGTGGCAAGTTCCTTGACGGTATCCACTCCTGCGGCCTCAAGAAGCTCGGCAAACTGAGGGCCTACGCCCTTGATGCGGAAAAGGTCGGCGTGATTGACCCAGGTGAGGATGAGCTTGCCGGTGATGCCGGTAGCCTCTTCGAGCTCCTTGCGTCCCTTGGCGGTCTTTCCCTTTTCCAGAAGCTGGTCGGAATTGGCGATTCCGGCAGCGGCAAGTTTCTCGGCATATACAGGTCCGATGCCCTCGATGTCAACAATTTTGTAAGCCATAGTCTGATAATGTGTTAATTTGATTGATGTATTGTGTTTATGATTGTTTGATGCTGCGTAGGGGCAGAGGCGCATGACGGCTCAGCAGATTGACTCGAGCGACGGGACATAGTTGCGCTGGATCATTTCCGCAAACTTGACCGAAATCTCCTTGACGGAGTATCCCATATCGTTTCCGAAAGCATATATGAGATTGATTTCCTCCTTGGAGATGTCCTTGTCCGAAAGAACAAGCCCTATCATATATGTGAGCAGGCTGTCCTTCAGGCCCGGGTCCTTTTCGATGATTGCATTGACCGACTTGTTGAAAAGGTCCACCACATCGGCTTTGGCCACTGAATCGAGGAAGGACTTCGGGAAAATCTGCAGCCCCGCAAGGGTCTGGATTATGTGATCAACCTCCTTGTCCGTGATTGTACCGTCAACATTGGCCACAATCAGGCCGGCAGAAGCTATGAATATGGACATCACCTCGTCCAGAGGGCTGTTGCCCACCTTCAGCAGGATGCCTATGAGCTCATCCATCCCCTTCTCGAGCTCCTCCTCGCTCCGGGCCGAGGCAAAAAGATTGATGGCCTGCACCCTGATCGGATTGACAGGATGGTCATACCTGCTGAGCCCCTTGTCGCTCAGGAAGTATTCGAGACGCTTGCGGTTGTCGGTCAGGAGGGCGCCTATGCTCACGTTCATCTTCCCGAGGTCAAGTCCGGATGCCATCTTGAAAAAAGCCGTCACACAGGCGCTCAGGTTGCCGTTGGCAAGGAAGCCGTAGCGGTCGGCAACAAGCTCGGCAAGCTGGTCGTGGAGGCGGATCTTGTACTGGAGGGTGATTGGAGCCGTTGTGGAATCCGGCGGGAACACAAAGTAAATCAAGCGTTTGAGAGCAGTATCCTTATTGATGATATGTCCGAGCTCGTGTCCTATGACAAAGCGGAGCTCGTCATCGCTCATCAGCTCGAACATCGAGGAGTTCACATTGACGATATGAGGCTGGCCTTCCGCCTCTGCAGCAACTGAAAAAGCGTTGAGCGAGCTGTCGCCGGTGACATAGAAATCGACAGGTTCCGTAAACCCGAGACGCCGCTTGACATCCTCGCAAAGATTGTAGAAGTCAGGAAGTATATCCTTTTCCACCTTCATGCAGTGCCCTTCCATGCGGCTGCGCCAGTAGTCATCGCCGGACTCTTCGACGGCTGTCTTGAGGATCATCTCCACCACGGAGCCCTGCAGTGCATTGTAAATCTGGTTTCCGAGCTCTGATTCGAGAGCGATTGAGGGATTGAATCGTGTCATTGTGTCTTGTATTGATGTTTGTACCCACTGCGGCCTGCCCGGGAGCACAGCCGGCATTGCATATGGAAAAGACTGATACGGCCATCATTGCCATATGCCGATTACAAAAATAGACAATTATTTCGATTTACAAAGGTTTTCGGGATTTTCAGAAAACCTTATGGGTAAAAACGGACACCCCGGAAAAGAAAAAGCGGCTCAAAGAGCCGCCTGTCCGGTGGTGCTACCAGGAATCGAACCGGGGACACAAGGATTTTCAGTCCTTTGCTCTACCAACTGA
>CAMBMK010000053.1 GCA_945868745.1 uncultured Bacteroidales bacterium | reverse complement strand
TCCCAAACCCCGGCACTCCGTGCCACCCCTTTTCAAGGGGGATACTTGGGAACATAATTTCCGAAAGTGCATCAAAAGTGTTATCTTTGATGTACTTTCGTTTTTTTTAAATAAGCACCAGCCATGAGTCCAATACATGCAGCCGGCGGCCATGAATTCAACTTCACAGACGCCAACTTACCAAAGACATATTCCCTTCATTCCAAAACAGTGCTTGTCGTCGGAGGCGGCGGCAGGGAGCACGCCATTGTGGATGCTCTTTCGCGTTCACCGCAGGTCGGAAAGATATATTGTGCACCGGGCAATGCCGGAATCGGCCAGATTGCTGAGAATGTCCCCCTGAAGGACACCGACGTCGAAGGACTCAAGGCCTTTGCAATGGGCCACGGAGTTGACCTTACCGTGGTCGGCCCCGAGGCGGCATTGAGCGTGGGCATCGTGGATGCCTTCCGCGCTGCCGGACTCCGCATTTTCGGCCATACGCAATCTGCCACACGCATCGAGAGCAGCAAGGAGTTTGCCAAGGTCCTGATGGACAAATACGGCATCCCTACTGCCGGATACAGGAGCTTCACTTCCTATGATGAGGCACTTGCATATGTCAGCGCCCGTCCATTCCCTGCTGTCCTCAAATATGACGGACTTGCCGCAGGAAAGGGTGTGGTGATTGCCGAAGACCTCGAGGCTGCCGATGCTGCGCTGAAGGACATGCTTCTC
Organism: uncultured Bacteroidales bacterium; assembly: GCA_945868745.1. GTDB lineage: Bacteria > Bacteroidota > Bacteroidia > Bacteroidales > UBA932 > Cryptobacteroides. Next base: position 9,184 of record CAMBMK010000053.1, on the reverse strand, counting down.
GACGGTTGTTTCGGCGAAGGCAAGGTGGTTGTAGAAGATTTCCTTACCGGGCCGGAGTTCTCTTTCATGTGTTTCGTTTCCGGAGGCAGGGTGCTTCCGATGCCGCTTTCGCAGGACCACAAGAGGGCCTACGACGGTGACCGTGGCCCAAATACCGGCGGAATGGGCGCCTATACCGGACTGCCTTTCATTACCGGTGAGGACAGGGAATTTGCGCTGAAGGAGATTATGCAGAAGGCTGCCGATGCAATGGTTGCCGAGGGTTGTCCTTTGAGCGGCGTGCTCTACGGAGGTCTTATGAAAACCCCTCAGGGAGTGAAGGTTATCGAGTTCAATGCCCGTTTCGGCGACCCTGAGACGGAGGTTGTGCTCCCGCTTCTCGAAAGCGACATATATGATATTTTCAGTGCTGCCGCGGACGGTGCGTCGTTCCCGGAGGAGGTGCGCTGGAGCAATAAGGTGACTATGGGTGTCGTGCTTGCCTCCAAGGGCTATCCGGGCTCATACGAGAAGGGTTTCGAGATTCTCGGCCTCGAATATATCCATTGCCGTCACGGCGAGGGCCACGAAGGCTGCGGCTGTCACGGTGAAGGCCACGACGGTTGCGGCTGCCACGGTGAAGGACACGACGGTTGCGGCTGCCACGGTGAAGGACACGACGGTTGCGGCTGTCACGGTGAAGGCAGCGGATGCGGATGCCACGGCGATGAGGAGGGCGGTTGCGGCTGTCACGGAGGACACGGCGATGAGGGATGCTGCGGTGAAGGCAGCGGATGCGGATGCCACGGCGAAGGCCACGGCTGCTGCGGTAGCCACGGGGAAGACGAAGGCTACGGCTGTCACGGTGAAGGACACGAAGGTTGCGGCTGTCACGGTGAAGGCCACGAAGGTTGCGGCTGTCACAGCGAAGGACACGACGGTTGCGGCTGTCACGATGACGGTCACATCTGCGGTACCGTTTATCATATGGGCACCAAGCTCGTCGACGGCCATATCGTCACAAACGGAGGCCGTGTCCTGATGGTTGTCTGCAAAGGCAGGGACATCATAGAGGCCCGCGTCAAAGTCTATCGCGCGCTGTCTGTAATCCAGTGCCCTAACCTTTTCTACCGCAACGACATAGCTCATTACGCGCTGTAGCTTTTTCGCTTCCCCGGTAGAAATAATCGTAACTCTGTCAAAACTTCTTGACCTTAAAGGTGTGAATCCCACCAGGGGATGGTTGGACAGACTGGTCGATAACGGTATTATATTGTCGCAGGGGAAGACCAGAGGCACGGAATACTTCGTCAATCCGGAAATTTTACGCTCGGCAAACTTCAGCAAGGCTCCCAGCTTAAAGACAATTGAGCCGCATCGCCTGCGCGAACTCATCTATGAGGACCTGAAGGTTTATCCTGGCAGTTCCATGTCGGAAATCTCCAGCAGGATTGGCTCAGAAATCTCCCGATACAAGATTCGCGAGCAATTGAAGAACCTCATTGAGCAGGGACGTGTCATCTCCATTGGTGTCAGAGCTGCAACGAAGTATGCTTGTAAAAAATAGTGTTGAATAACCTTCTTTTTTGACAAAGAATTTGATAAGTATCAATTCTAAATTATTGACCTTCAATATTTAAGCTCTTGTTAAATAAACGCCTGAATTTATCAAGGAAAAGCATTATGTGGCCTTGGAGCGCTCCCCAGTGCCCCAACCTTTTCTACCGCAACGACATAGCTCATTACGCGCTGTAGGATATTCCTTGTGGTCCTGTCTTTTTTAGGACAATCCTGACCGCTTCTGCATGAAGGGCATGCAAAATACCGACAAATAAGGGGCTGACCTTTTTGGCCAGCCCCTTGTCCGTATTGTGAGTTACCTGATGCTACAGGCTGTCGCGGAGAATCTTCACCACCTCGTCGCGGGTGAGGACCTTGTAGCCGCCTCCGAGCACGGTGCTGTCAGCTATGCCTTCAATCATGTCCGGGGTGACACCAAGCGATGTCAGGTTCATTGCCACACCGATCTGCTTCATCCACATCTCCATCACCTCCAGGCCCTTAAGGGCTACCGCATTCTGGGTCTGCACGTCAAGAGTACCGCCTCCGTGGCATCCGCACACATGCACGCCCCACACTTCCATTGCGAAGCGGACAAATTTCTCCCTGCCGTAAGGCATAATGTAGCGGTAATAAGGGAGGGAAACGGCTGAAAGGGTCATTCCGTGGGTTGCTCCGGTATGGGCGCCGACAGCGTGTCCTATCATATGGACCTCCCAGTCCGTGGTCTTGCCCTTCTTCAGCAGGGTGTTCAGGGCCCATGTAGCCGTCCACATGATATTGCTTCGGGCCTCGTAGTTGTGCGGGTCATTGATTGCCACCATCGAACTCTGGATGAGCGAGCGCATCAGGCCTTCGATGATATAGTCGGTCGTATTGTCGTCAGTGTCGGAGAAATACTGCTCCATAAGGTGTGACATTATGTCGAATATCCCTGCAACCATCTGATACTGAGGGATGCTGAAAGTAAATTCAGGATTCATCACCGCAAATTTCGGCATAAGCTCCGCCCCGAACACCTTTCCTATCTTGAGGTTGGTCGCATGGTTGGTGATTACCGAGCCGCCGTTCATCTCGCTGCCGGTGCCGACCATCGTCAGCACGCATCCGACAGGAAGCACCTTGCAGGTCGGCTCCTCCTGGTTGAGATAGTATTTCGTCCACGGATCCCCGGTGCAGTGGACAGATGCCGCCACTCCCTTTGCATAGTCGCAGACCGAGCCGCCTCCGACAGCAAGGATGAGGTCCACATTGTTGTTTCTTGCCCTTTCGACACCCTCCATAAGTTTTTCTATTGTCGGATTGGGCATCACACCAGGGTCTTCCACAATGGTCTTGCCTGCCTCTTTCAGTATGGCTACCACCTTGTCATAGATGCCGTTGCGCTTGATTGAGCCTCCGCCGTAGCTGAGCATCACCACATTGCCGTAATTGGCAAGTTCCTTACCGAGAAAGCTGAGCGATTCCTTTCCGAAATAGAGTTTTGTCGGGTTGTAGTATTCGAAGTTTCCTAACATAATGCTTTTGTGTTGAATAATCTTTGCAAAGATACTCCATTAGTCCTGATACTCAAATACCATTTTTGAAGATTCCCTGTGTGGGATTGTGGTTGGATATTGGAAAATAATTGATATATTTGCTGCAGATTCATAGCCGCATCATGGTCGTCTGACTTTTTCAGCCATACAACTTTTTTCAATCCGGGCGAAGGCCCTTCAGGGGTGAACTGTACCCTGACGGGACCTGGAAACCGGTTGTCAAGTTCTTTAAAATAAAGTTGTTATGGCAAAAACACATCAACTCGTTGCCTGGACCTGCAAAGGTCAGGTCCGTATGGTTCCCGAGGTAATGGAACCGGTGCTCCAGCCTGTCCGGAGCAGAATCATCCGCCTTGAAAAAGAGTATGTGGAGACTGCGGATGAAAAGACACTCCTGAAGCTGATTGCTGCCTGCGAACAGTTGGGCGATGCCCTTTCCCGGTTTGGAAGCAATGTGGAGGCTTTCCGCCAGTATGCCGAAGGAGCAAGGCTGTGTCTAAACTGTCCGGATATCTTCTGGGCGGATTCTGATGACGGATGGCTTCTGCTGATGCCTTTCCGTGGCAGATTCCTCACCCTCTACGGCAAGTGCCGCAATCTTGTCGCAAAGCATCCCGGTCTGTCAGCGCTTATGCGCACATCCGGACTCGAAAGGGACTATCAATCCATCATACCGGCCACCTGCCGGTAGTCCATGGAGCCTCCACCGGCGCGGAATGTTCATCTGTCCGGCCAATTGTTGCAATTGGTCGGCTTTATTTGTATTTTTCGGACATGATCAGGAAGCTGCGCAAAAAACAGCTTCCCAAAACAGCCACTTGTATGAAGAAACTGATTGCAGCGGTGCTGGCCCTTGTGACGGCATTGGTCCTGTCCCCGTCAGGCTCGGCACAGATAGCCATTGAGCTGGACGAAGAACAGCTGATGGAGCAGATGATCCATGTCTACAATGTCGGGCAGAGCCTCGAAAACATCGGAAAGACATTCTTTTATACCGGAGCAGGCCTTGCTGCTGCAGGCGCCGCCCTGTATCTGATAGAGGTGAACCGTCCTTCAACGGATGACCTGTCATCCGGCGTTGCCTCGATGATTGGAGTGGTCTCAGGCATCTCAGGGGCCATTGTCGCCTTTGCCGGACTCCCGTTTTATCTGATCGGCGGCAACACAAAAGACAAGGGAAGACCCGGAGAGTTTTATTTCGGCGATGTGGGATGGACGGGAATTGCCGAACTTGGAATCACCAATTTTTCGGCATTCAGCGCAAATGCCATAGGGGGGTACAATTTCAACCACCGCTTCTTTGCCGGCGCGGGCATCGGATTCAAGGGCGCCTATTTCGGCTACAGTGATTCTTTGTCATATTACCCGTTATATGCCAATCTGCGCTACTCGTTCGGAAAGTCACAGGTAGTCCCTTACGTGGCGGCAAGCGTCGGCACCGAACTCTCCTCCTGCGCACTCTACACAGGATTGGATGTCGGAGCCAGAAAAAAGGTCAGGAACGGCAACAGGGGCGCATCCTGGTGGTTCACCTTCGGCATTGAAACCATCAGCGGAGACACCCTGATGTCCCTGAAGGTTGGCCGTTCCTTCTGACACTTTTCCAATTTTCCCTGTATGCCATATTCCTCTCGACGGAGGAAACTGAAGGCAACTCAATTCTTTTTGTCAACATAAAAACGCAGCCCTTAAGGACTGCGCTGCAAATTTACTCAAAAAATCAAAAACCCAAACCTGTATCCGGGAATTATTCCCTGCCTTCCAGGTGTCCCGTCAAAGAAATGGTCAGAGCTGTATATCGATGATGTGGCATAGCATCATGTTTGGCATATTAATACTTGGATATAATATTAAAAAGTTTTATCTTCGAAAAATTAAGGGAATATGTAATAATCGGTTCTTGTATTCTGACCTCGGAGATCCAAGTCTAATCTGATGAATGTTATAATTGAAATTCCAATAATACTATATGAAACTGTTTACTAAGTCCATTTGTGTGGCTGTTGCAGCGCTGGTAGCCTGTGGGTGCAACCGGAAGAGTGAGGGGAGGTTGCCGGTAATCAATGTCAGGGATGCACAGTTGTCGGAGGATTTGTCTTCAATGCTCGTTGTTGAAGATGTGACGGTATTTGAAGAGGCAGAAAACGGGATGCTTATCCACCCGGACAAGGCTTTTATTCTTGAAGACGGAAGCATTGTCCTCAAGGATAAAGGACACAGGATACTCAAGTTCGCTGCGGACGGATCGTTTTCCGGTACAATAGGGATGCGTGGCCGAGGTCCGCAGGAATACAACATTTGCAGGGATATATCCCTTTCCGTGGATGGTAATGAACTGAGTGTTATGGATTTGGGAAATATTCTGACCTATGATGCACATGACGGACATTTCATCAGAAGGATGGAGATTACTCACCACAACTATGACGAATTCTGTCCAGGCCCTGACGGAGGTTATTATCTGTTTTCAGCAGGTCCGGACACTGAAGACTACTCAACCCTCAATGACCACAATGTGCTTACGCTGATTTCTCCCGACGGCAGCCTTGTCTCCGGTTGCGTTCCGCGTAAAGATTATATCCTGAATGTGTCGTTGTTTACCCGTACTTGCACCGGAACCACCTTCCTCCGTCCTCTTGAGGGAGAGAATATCCTTTATGAAATTGATGGATATGCCGAGGTACATAATGTCAAAGTACTTCAAAATGGCGCTTTATTTCCATAATACTGCTGATGCTGTCTGCTTTGGTTGTATGGGACCGGAGGGAAAGGAATACCACTGCGTGGCTGATCTCAATGGGCGTACCTGCATTGCCTGGAAGGACGTGGAAAATGATCCGTCGCCAACTGTGATAAATACTTCGGACAAGGATTGTTTCTATGCCCTCGTGTATAATGTGGAGGCGAAGCTATCCATGCAGGAGCGACTTTGACAATGTGCGCGGGACAGGCATCAAACAAGGTGGCCAATCAGTCATACGGACTGTTTAGCCACCTTGATTTCGTGTATTTCCGGCTGCCGGTATATGCCGCCCTGCCTACAGGAGCGCCTGGAGTGCCTCGACTGCGTCTTCGGCCTCCTCGTCCCTGACAACGATGGAGATGCTGAGCTCTTCGCCGCCCTGAGAGGCTGCCACGATGCTGATGCCGGCGGCTCCGAGTGCCGCATAGACCTTTGCGGAAACGCCAGGGACATTCTTCATCCTGTCACCGAACACCGACACGATGCACACTTTCTGGTTGAGGACCATCAGGTCGTTGATGGAAAGCAGGTGGTTGTCGCTGAGGTTTGCCTTGATTGCCTCCACTGCCTTTCCGCTGTCGCTGTGCCTGATTGCAAACGAGATGCTGTATTCCTGTGACGACTGGGAGATGAATCTGATATTGATGCCCTCCTTTGCCATCAGTCCGAAAAGGGCCGAGGAAATGCCCACGGAGCCGAGAAGACCGGTTCCATAGACGGTGATGAGGTCCATCTCACGGTCGCAGACAACTCCTGTGATGCATCCGCTGCCCTGTGGTGCTGCGTTGCGCGAAATGACCGTGCTGACGCCCTCGGTAAGGGAAACGCTGCTGACCACGATAGGGATGTCTTTCTTGACTGCAGGCCACATTGCCGGAGGGAAGATGGCCGCATCGTCGCCTGAGAAGAAATGGGCTGCCTCGTCGTAGGACAGTTCGCTGACGGAAGGGATCCTGTCATCAGCGGCGTAGAACACGATTTCCGGTGAGTCAAGGACAGATGCGATGGCGGTCGCCATGAGGTCGGCTCCTCCGCGTGCAATGTTGACCGTATATCCCTGTGCCGACATTCCGTAGCCTGCGCTGACGACTGAAAGCCTGTCCTGTGGGATGCTCTTCCTGATGTTGTCGTCGGTTGTATTCCAGTCGATTACGGTCTGGCCGTTTTCTTCGCGGCAGCACACGAGACGTGCTCCGTCAAGAAGCACGGCGCCGGTCTTTTTGGAGACCAGAAGCGCACAGAGACGCACGCAGCGGGCCATTACATAGTCCATAATCGAATTGTAGTCAACCCTGAATGCCATTCCTTCCGAAAGATAGGAACGGGTGGACTCGAGCGACTCGTCAACTGCCTCGGCGAAGTCGGCGTTGTTGTAGAGCGACACGAAATAGGCCTTGAGCGCAGTGTATTTTGCCCCTGTCTCCTGGCTGAAGCCGAGCTGTGCGTCCACGGCGTCACGGAAAAGCTGCTGTGCCTTTGCCGGAGCCTTTACAACGATGCAGGACGGCCCGCTGCCGATGATGTTTTCAAGATTGCCGACAGCAGTGCTATCGAGAATGATGGATTTTACCTTCATGATGATTCCTCCTTATACTTTGCTGTGGATTCCGCACCTGCGAAACCCGAACTTCGTAAATATACAAAATTATTGTCTGTTATACACAACGACTGTGCTGTCTTCAAGCCTGATTTTGAGCCAATCCTCGATTTCGGCGATTTTTTTGTCGGAAATCCTTTCCGAAGAACGGGTTACGACGACAATGTTCTTGCTGACGTCAAGGCTGTCGGTAGTGACGGTTGCGCCCCTTCCGATGGATACGGCTTCAAGCTCCGGGTATTTGAATTTGAGCTCGCGGGTGACCTTTTCGTAAGGGATTTCGGCATTTTTGTATGCTGCCAGCTCTTTCTGCAGCTCGACAAGACGGTCGTTCATGCGGCCGATTTCTGCATCAGTCCTTTCATATACGCCCTTGAGCAGTTTTTCCGGAGCTTCGGTATCCACGGAGCCGAAAGTGCTCTCCCTGAATTCGATCTGCTCCGGCTTGAGGTCGTGCGCCTGCGCCGATGCAAGGAGACGGTCCATGGTGTCCTGGTTGAGTTCCTCTCCGGCAACATAGATTGCCACCGTCTTCTGGCCTTTTGACGAAGATATCTCATAATCATAGATATAGCCCGAGGAGAAGCTCTTGTTGGCAGTGATGAAATTCTGGACGTTCTTTTCGAAATTGTTGTCCCTGATGAAGGAGAATGCGCTCCATACGCTCGGGATGATCACTGCAACTGTGACGATTGTCACCCATCTCTTGTGCCTTTTTGCAATGGCAGGGTCGGCGATTTCCACCTCGTCGAAATGGAGTATCTCCACGAAAATGTATGTGGCGAGGATGATGAATACGCCGTTGATGAGGAAGAGGAAGAGTGCGCCGATGAAATATCCCCAGTTGGCGTTGGCCAGGCCGTATCCTGCCGTGCAGAGCGGCGGCATAAGGGCTGTTGCGATGGCGACTCCGGAGAGTACGGTTCCCTTTTCCTTGCGCGAGCTTTCGAGAATGCCGGCCATGCCGCCGAAGAAGGCGATGAGCACGTCATAGAGCGAAGGGCGTGTCCTGGCGATGAGTTCGGTAGGATTGACAAGGTCCAAAGGCGTGATGACGAAATAGAGGAACGATACCAGAAGGCTGATGACCACCATCACAAGGAGGTTTCGGAGAGAGTCCTTCAGAAGCTCTATGTCATTGGTGCCCAGCGCAAGTCCGGCTCCCATGATAGGTCCCATAAGAGGGGAAATGAGCATCGCGCCGATGATGACGGCGGTGGAGTTGACATTGAGGCCGACTGAGGCTATTACAATGGAGAAAGCAAGAATCCAGACATTGCTGCCGCGGAACCAGATGTTGTCCTTGATGCGCAGGGCGGCCTGGCGCGTGTCTATTTCTTTTGTTATTGAGGCTATGCTTCTAATCCAAGCCTTCAAGTTGTCAAATACATTCATTTTTCCAATTTTTTATGGCGGATTGCGTGCCGCCCGGTTCTGTGTGTGTCTTCAGTAATCTTCAAAAAAGCTAATGAAGCACAAATATCATAAAAAATGCGGATTTTAAGAAAAATTGTTGTATATTTGCAGTCCCTATTTGGCGAATCGGTAACCCCGGCCGCCGGGAATACTCCCAAAAAGGAGTGGAACTGGAGAGGTGGGAGAGTGGCTGAATCCACAGGTTTGCTAAACCTGCATACGGGTAACCGTATCACGAGTTCGAATCTCGTCCTCTCCGCAACAGATTGAAGCTCAGCGCGTAGCGCTGGGCTTTTTCGTATTTCGGCCTCCGCAAGCTTGCTTGCAGGGAGGTCGGAATATGAAAAAGCG
>CAMBMK010000052.1 GCA_945868745.1 uncultured Bacteroidales bacterium | reverse complement strand
GCCTTTGCGGATTTCGAGCAATTCACCGAGCATGTGCTTTTATTGATTATCAAATAGTTAGCGTCATAAAACATGCGCGGTGACATCAAATAGATGCCACCGCGCAATCCCAAAAACAGATTATGCTTGATTATGAGTCAATTATAAAGCTGCGCCTTGCTCGGTGAATTGCCCGAAGCCTCCAGATCATTTCAACCGGGTCCCTCCCGGTCCCGCGACTATACACACCCGGACAACTCTCATCCCTGCCGGAAGCAGCCTGGGCATGGATGTCCTCGCCCCCGGCCCTTTGCGCCATTGCACGCGGCGCAGTCCCTCCAATTTGCCGCAACACCCGGCATGGATGTGCGCGCCCCCGGGTCTTTGCGCCACTGCACGCGGCGCAGTCCCTCCAATTTGCCGTAACACCCGGCTTGGATATCCGCGCCCCCGGCCCTTTGCGTCACTGCACGCGGCGCAGTCCCTTCACTTTCCCGCAGCACCGGCTTTTCTTGTAAGAAGGATAACCGCCAGTGTCAATGCTTCGGTGACCGGTACTGCGCACCTCATCCCGCAGGATGGCAGCAGCTTAGGGAGCAGCAGGAATGCCGGCACGAGAAATACAAGTCCTCGCAGCAGCATATGGACCGAAGCGCGCCTGTTATCCTCAACTGCCTGATAATAGCCAATTATGTCGATATTGAGTGCAAAGAACACCGCTGAGCAGGCAAAAACCGGCAACCCCCCCGACAGCGTAGCCGTATGCAGGGGTCCCCTTGTCAAGAAACAGGGAAATCAGCGGACGGGCTCCGACCATCAGGATAGCCATACATAATAATCCTCATAGCAAAGCAGTCCTGATGCTGAGCCTATATGCTTCATTCACACGCCCGTCGAGGTGTGCGCCGTGATTGTAGCTGATGATCGGCTGTGCAGATTGGGCAACCGCACTGTTGACCATAAATACAATCGGATACAGATAGCAGGCCACACTGAAAGCGGCGACACCGTCTTCCCCGAGAGCCATTATGAAGACATAATTGCCGGTGAGCATCAGCACTGCCATTGCAAGCTCTCCAAGAAGCGATGAAAATCCGCTGCGTGCCATAAAGAACATGTTGCGCATAGTCAGATACAGGCTTGTCGCGGACATCTTCAGCCGGTAGAGATGCACATTCACGGACCTCCGTCCCATATACATATAGACCATGAAAGCCGCAATGGCGCAGCAGATTGTGGTGGCGAGGGATGAACCTGCAATGCCCATCTTCATCGGGAAGACAAAGGCCCAGTCCATTGCCACATTAAGGATGCCGGGTACAATCCCGACCATCGAAGCATAATTGGGATTCCCGTCAAGACGGATTACGAACGAACCGACGTTCTGAATCAGGATGAATACACATCCGGGAAGCAGGGGCACAAGATAGTCAAGGGCATAGGGAAGCAGCAGGTCACTGCTTCCGAGCAGGCGGAGAAACGGCACACGCAGAAAATACACAATGACCATCAGCACCGCCATCAGGACCGGAGTCACTATGAGTGCCTGCGTCACATTGATATCTGCGGCTTTAGCATTTCCCTGCGCAAGATGGATGTTTGCGACAACAGACACCCCGACACCGAACATCATTGCCATTCCGGTAGTTACAACAAGGAAAAGCGGTGCTACTATGTTTATGGCTGCAAGTGCATCGCTGCCGACTCCCTGCCCGACAAAAATACCATCGGCAACTGTCAGCAGGGATGTAAATACCAATGAAAGCAGTGTCGGGATGAAAATACTGCGGAACAGTGGGCCGATTCCGGTCGAGGCGAAATCAATGCTGTCTCTTTTCAAATCTTTCATAATCGAAACTATATTCATTAAACAAAATGCCGGATAAGAATCCCAAGGCGGACCCTGCATCTTATCCGGCTTTATAGTTCCGACTACAAGCCCTCCGATGAGCGGGTGCAAAGGTGGGTCAAGTATTTTGAATTTCCAAACGATCGTATCAATGAATCTTCAAAAACAGGTCCCCGGCACCTTCACCGACAATTCAGGCAAAGTCCGCACGCTGACCGGAGGCCGCGGCTGCCTTTCCATCCGCCAGTGGCACCAGTACCCGAGCATCCTTCCGAGGGAGCTCTACAGCGACGAAGCGATGCCCGAGAGCGAATCCAAATTCGACACACTTTGATTTTTCATACATTAAATTCAACTTATCCGTTTTTGGTGGCCGGAGCGACCCGGTTACTTTCATTTTATTAGGTAATCTTCAAAAAATACTAAAAACCAATAATCAGAATTCAATAATTGATTTGGGGAAACAAACAATCGGGTGAAATAATGGATTGATAAATGGACGGAATGAGTGATAATCAGCCAAAATATTTTCGTTAGTATGGTTTTTGAATCTTTTTTGTTAAATTTGATGCGTGTATAATGGGGCAGTTATGAATCCTATTATATTATAAACATACGAAAGACGTTTACTTAAGTTTTGTCTTTGGCGTTCGAAACTTCGCAACTTTCTGAGTCCCAGTCAAGGAGCAAAGCAACGGTAGGTGTCTGTGCCGTGTGAATACAGGTGTGTTGTATCTGAACCATTCCCATTTATACTGCGCGGGCCTCGAAAGTTGATTGCTTCTACTGTGAAGGTAATGCGAAGACCTCGAATGCGGGAGACTTATCAATGAGTAAGTGCCCGCGTTTTTCTTTTGTTTGTGCATCCGTTGGGCACGCGGATTTTTGGCAATTCTCAACAATCCAATGTAATTATGTGTTCCGGAATGAAGTACAACCTGACTGGTGTCATTCTGCTTTGCCTGTTCCTCGCTTCTTGCGGCCAGAGTGCAAGGGAACAGCAGCTTGAGGCTCTCCGCGCCGAGAGAGATTCCCTGATTGTGGTTACACAGCAGCAGGATTCAGTCAAGGCGGTATTCGATACCTATGTGGAGACTATTGCGATGTCGCTTGACAGCATCAGGACACAGGAACAGATTCTTACCCTGAATGTGGATGAAAACGGCAGAAGGCTCCGGAAGAGCGAAATCAAATCCAATCTCGAGCTCCTCGGAGAGGTGATCAAAAGGCAGAGGGAGAGGATTGAGGAGATGGAGGCGTTGCTCCTTCAGCGTGGAGTCGATTCGACAAGCTATTACCGTACATTGATTTCGCATCTGTATGAAGAGATTGATGCCAAGAAAATGCAGGTGGAGGCCCTTCAGCGGGAGCTCAGCCGGAAAAATGCAGAAGTGTCCCGTCTCAACAAACGCGTGGATATGCTTGAGGAAGACGTTGCCAGCATTTCTGAACAGGCAGAGGAGCAGGCAAGCCTGATAGAGCGGCAGACCGAAATCATGGAAGCCCAGGATCAGATGCTCAATGTCGGGTATGTTAAAATCGGCACTAAAAAGGAGTTGCAGAATGCCGGAATCATCAAGAGCAATATCTTCTCCGGAGGCAAGCTCAATCCTGCCGGTGTGGACAGGAACCTTTTGGATGAGGTTGACATACGTCATATGGACGAAGTGACACTTATGTCCAAAAAGCCGAAGCTGCTTACATCCCATCCGGCATCATCATACCGGATTGATTATGCCCCGGATATGTCTGTCCTTGTAATACTTGATCACAATGCATTCTGGAGCGCCTCGAATTTCCTGATTATCCAACTATAGGAATTATTCTTAATATTCAGGTACGAAATTGTAATTATTAACTCTATATTTTTGTCTATGAAAAAGATTATTGTTGCAGCGGCTGCTTTTGTTATGTCAGCTGTTGCGTTGACTGCCAAGGGAAAAGGATCGGATTCCGTTTATTATGGACCCCGTACGGGTGACTTTGCCCTGTCCTTTGAGGTGACTCCTGCCATTGATTTTATCGGCAATATGTTCAACGGAACGGAGAATCAGAATTTTCAGGGTTTCTCCGGCCTGTCAAGCAGTTTCTTCTCGGGAAAAACCATCTCTGCAAGGTATTATTTTTCGGATGTGACCCCGCTTTGTGTAAGTTTCGGGGTCAATAACCAATCCAATAAAAGGTATTCCTATTCTTATTCGGAACCTAATTCATTGGAAACCGTCAGGACATCCGGGACAGGTGAGTTGTTTGTAATGGTCGGCTTCCAGCAGATCATAAGGCCGGGCCAGAGAATACAGCCGGTTCTCGGATTGAATTGCTTCTATTCCCATTCCAATAAAGACTATGAAAAGATTGATTCAAAGGAGGATCAGGACTATGATTCCCTTTCAAAAAGTCCATCAAATACCATCGGGCTTGTCGGAAATCTCGGTATTGAATTCTATTTGAGCAGAAAGATTTCCCTGAGCACCTGTATCGATATGGGTTTGTATCATGGTACATCAAAGACTGTCATTGACAACAAGGATGACAGTTATTCCAGGACAACATCAACAGACAATTCCTTTATCGTCGGCAAGTTGGGTGGGGATATATCGATCAATTTCTATTTTTAGTGAAAATAGTCTTTATAATCAATTAATTAACTATTATGAGAAGAGCCTTGTCCTTTCTCGTTGGGATTGTTGTAGCACTGTCGTTATGCAGCGCAGCTTTTGCCCAGGAATACAGGGAGCATGTTGTCGCCAGGGGGGAAACGGCATCTGCAATTGCAAAAAAATACAATATCACGGAGGCTGTCCTGTTTGAGACCAACCCTGCACTCAAAAACTATTGCTATGCCGGAATGAAGCTCAGGATTCCTGCCGCTTCAGCTAAAACCAATGTGGCGGAGAGTGTTAGTGTTGCAGAGAACGAGGGTGTAACGAAAAGTGAAAAATCCACAAAAGCATCTGAGTCTTCTGAACGGTATTATTTGTATGCTTCCGGAGATGGACGGGCTGCAAAAGCAAGCGGTGTTGTTGCCCCGTTCAATGTCTTTGTGGATGAAGTCAGATATGGATTTCAGTCGTCAAATGCATTCTCCCTCTTTTTTACAATTGGTGCCAATCATTATTTCGACAAGTCGCTTTATCTTGGTGCGCAGTTGGGATATGGCAGTGCTTCATCCAGCATATCATCCGGCGGTCTAAGTATTGATACAGATGAGCATTATATTTTACTTCCGGTCGAACTCGGTTACCATCTTTGGCTTTCAGAAACCCGTCTTGACAATTATGACATAAGTGAAGGCTTCGGCTTTTCAATTGTTCCGTATCTTGGTGCTGATGTCTCGTATCTGGTAAAGGCTACGGCAAAAATCGGTGACCAAAAGGAATCAGTCAAACCTGACAACCGGTTCGGGATACTTGCAAAAGTCGGAGCAAAGCTATGGTTTAACGGCTTTTTCTTCGACGCCGGATACTCATTCAATAATGACGGAGATTTTTTCTTTGTTGGGATAGGGTTTATGTTTTAATAATTACATTGTTTTCGTAAACCCCGGTTTAATTTGTCATTTTAAGAAATTTTCAAGAAATATTGCATAATCTACGATTTTTGTAACAAAGTACGTGGTGGCCGGAGCGATCCGGTCACTTTTTTATTGCCTGGATCAGTCCTTTCTTTTCGAGCCAGATGACAAAGAATTTGTCGTAGAGTGAGTACACGCCTTTGTCCTCGGTCAGGAAATCCTTGTCGAGGAGTCCTTTCAAGGCAGCGCTCACACTGCTGGCGGACAGCAGCGAATACTTTTTGATGAATTTACCGCCTGTAATGCTGGAAGCCTTTCCTTCAGAAGCGATTGCGAGTAAGAGATTCCGCTGTTTGATGGGCATCTGGTAAAGAAGGGACTCGTAGCTGTCGGATGACATCCTTACGAGAAAATCTATGGCCTCCTCAATCATGCCGGCATAGCACCGCCCGCCTTCTTCCGTTTTGGAATACAGGATGTTGAGCACACGGTGAATATAGCTGGTCACTCCGTCGAAACGGTTGTATATTGTCTTGACCACAGCCGGGTCCAGGGATTTCCCGTTCTGCCTGAACTTCTCCACAGCGAACTCCGTGTATTTGTCAAGCGAGAGCGGCTGGAGGTTGATGACGGTCACGCTCTGGTAGAACGGCCTTGACGGGGAGGTGAACATCCCGTTCATCACGTGCCGTTGGCTGCCGGAGAAGATGAAATGGGCGTTTGTCGTCCTCTGTACATATGTGCGGATTGTCGCTTCGACTGTGGGCTCCGGATATTTTGTAATCTGCTGGAACTCGTCAATGGCCACAATGCATGGCTTGTCCGCATCCTGGAGATATGTGAATATCTCATCCAGGGTCACTGCGGGATTGTTTATTTCGCCAAGTCCTACGCTCCAGACCGGCTGTCCGTTGATGTCGAAAGAGATTTCCGGACGCAGTGAGCTCACGGCTGACAGAAATTTCTCCCATACGGCCTTTCCTTTTGGCTTCAAGGCATCCAGCACAGCTTTTCCCAGCAGATTCACAAGATCGTTCAATGATTTGGAGGCATAGATGTCAATCAGGAAACAGTGGTAGTCGTTCCTGAATTCATCACAGTCGAAGACGTGGTTTATAAGTTCTGTCTTTCCGATTCTTCTCGGCGAAATCAGGGCTATGTTGTTTTCGTTGCGCAAAAGCGTCCTAAGGTCGGCTGTCTCGGTCACCCTGTCGCAGAAATAATCAGCACCGGCATACCCGTTGGTTACAAAGGGATTTCTCATAATATTGGCATCATTTTGTACAAAGATAGTACTTTTTACTATTTTATAGTAATCATAAAATGATAATCATAAAATAACAATTGCTCTTTGCGGCCTCAAACCCAATGCTGATTGCCATCGGGAAGTGACCGGCTGAAGGGCATCTGCAGGCGGAATGGCGCAGGCGTGGTTTTGTCTTTTTCGAAAGTTTTATTGTCATCTCGACCAAGCGAAGCGCGTGGAGAGATCTGTCTTTTTTACAAAACTGTAAAGTTTTTTTACAACCGGCGGAAAGGGGATGAAGACGTAAAATATTGCATGTCAGATATTTGACGATTATGGCACGGTGTGTGATTGTTTTGTGGCGTTAGGGAATGGCTGTAAGGTTTTCCTATGGAATGAGTGAAGACCTCTTAATCACTTCCCGGCAGTAAATATTTGAAACATTATTGATATGAACCATAAAACAATAGCTGTTGCCGTTTCCTGTCTGATGGCTGCGTCGGCAGCATCGGCGCAGGGCCTGAGCCTAAAGGAGTGTATGCAATATGCCCTTGACAATTCGGCGAAGCTCAAGGTGCAGGCCGCCGACGTGGACGATGCAGCAATTGCGCGCAGGGATGCGGTGCTGAGCGTATTCACCCCGAGCATCTCGGCCGGCACATATGCCTACAGCAACTTCGGGCGAAGCGTTGACCCACAGACAAATACGTATGTCTCCACGACTTCCTTCAACAACGGTTATTCCGTCTCGGGAAGCATAGTCCTTTTCAACGGCTTCGAGGCTGTCAACAATATGAAAATCGCAAAGACTTCGCTCCTCATGGGGATGGAGGGCGACCGGCAGCTTCGCGAGGAGATCTGTCTGGCGACCATCGAGGCTTTCTGCAATGTGGTCTATTACAAGAGCCTGGCCGAAATCGTGCAGGAGCAGGTCACGACCGTCGGGGATGCCCTGGGCCTTGTCCGCCGGCAGGAAGAGCTCGGGCAGAAGGGCTATGCCGATGTCGTGCAGATCGAGGCCGACCTTGCAGATATTGAATATCAGCTGATTACAGCGCAGAACAACTATGCTTCAGCGCTTCTCACCCTCAAGGACATAATGTTTTGGGACCCGGAGGAGCCTCTTGAAATAGACGGTTCGGACATCACGGAATATGAAGGTGTGCTTGTCCCGGAGGGCTCTGCGGAGGAGGTGGCATCTGTGGCGGATTATGCGGTCACCTACCTTCCGAAGACCATCATTGCAAAGGATAAAATGCTCAATGCCGCTCTGGAGCTCAAGACTGCAAAGTGGATGTTCACGCCTTATCTTTCTCTCGGAGGAGGCTGGTCCACAAGCTATTACACCTATCCGGGAAGCGACATCCATGAGACCGACCCGTTCCGGAGCCAGTTTGTCAACAACGGCGGAGAATATATCCAGCTGACGCTTTCCTTCCCGATCTATGACAGGCTCACCAAATACTCAAATCTCAGCCGCAAGCGCAATGCCTACAGGAAGGCATCGGCCGAGTATGATTCTGCGGTCCGCGAGGTGCGCGCCGAGGTCGAAAGGGCGGTGCAGGATATGGAGGGCTCGCACTCTGCGCTCAACCAGGCGGACAGGAGGGCCCTCGCACAGGAAGCCTCGTGGAATATGAACAGGAAAAAGTTTGAGCAGGGACTCCTTTCGCCGGTGGATTACCGCAAGGCTTCGGACAATCTGCTCAGTGCCAAGGCGGAACGCCTCGGTGCCCTGCTCAAATGGCGCCTCAAAAGCAGTGTTGTGAGATACTACAATGGCATATCATATTTGGACCAGTATTGATACAGATTTCCCGAGTGCGCCCTTCGGACTCCTCTTGTAATCGACGTAGCCGCATGAGCGTCAGTGAAGGAATGGCAATGTCCCATTCGACCATGCGAAGTGCGTGGAGAGATCTGCAAAAAGAATAAAACACCATCAAAATGGACAAAATAATTGAAAAGAAAAAAGGCATTGCCTTGATATTCACAAAGAAAGCCCTTCCGTACTGGGGCGGTGTCCTCATCCTGGCCTTCATCCTCTGGCTTTTTCTGCGGGACAATTCGAGCACACTGCGTGTCAATGCCGACACGTTGACCATCAGTGAAGTAAGCCGTGGAGAGTTCAACGACTATATCCGCATCAGCGGTCAGGTCCAGCCTATGACGACCATCCAGATCAGCCCGCAGGAAGGGGGCATCGTGGAGGAAATCGTGACTGAGGAAGGCTCCAGAGTGAAGGCCGGTGATGTCATCATCCGCCTTAGCAACGACAATCTCGACCTGCAGATCCTCAACTCTGAGGCCGAACTTGCCGAGAAGGAAAACATCCTGCGCAACACGTTGATATCCATGGAGCAGCAGAAACTCACCCTGAGGCAGGACAAGCTCCAGCTCCAGACCGAAGTGTCAAGGCTCAAGAGGAAATACATTCAGAACAAAGCCCTGTATGAGGACAGGCTGATAGCCCGCGAGGACTACCTGACCGCTAAGGAGGACTATGAACTCGCTGCCGGAAAGCTCCAGCTTGTACGGGAGCGGGCAGAGCAGGACAGCCTCTACCGTGCCGTGGAAATCGACCAGATGCAGGAGAGCCTCGACAATATGCGCAAAAATATGCTTATGATCCGCCGCAGGAAGGAGAATCTCACAATCAAGGCTCCGATTGACGGGGAACTCGGCCTTCTGGATGTGGTGCTCGGACAGTCCATTTCGGCAGGACTTAAAATCGGGCAGATCAACAATCTCGACAGCTACAAGATTGAGGCCCAGATAGATGAGCATTACATAGACCGTGTGATGGCGGGTCTGTCAGCTACATTCCAGAGGCAGAACGATTCCTATGGGGCAGTCATCCGCAAGGTCTATCCGGAGGTGCGCGACGGCAAGTTCAAGGCCGATTTCAAGTTTGAGGGCGAGACTCCGGACAATATCCGCAGCGGCCAGACCTATTACCTTAACCTCCAGCTCGGGCAGCCTGAGAATGCCGTGCTCGTGCCGCGGGGGACATTCTACCAGAAAACCGGGGGAAAATGGATATTTGTCGTCTCTCCTGACGGAGGCAGGGCGGTGCGCCGCGAAATCCGCATAGGACGCCAGAATCCTCAATACTATGAGGTGCTCGAAGGTCTCCAGCCGGGCGAGAAGGTCATCACCTCCGGCTATGACTCCTTCGGCGACAATGAAGTGCTGGTATTCTGACCGGGCGAAGCGAGTGGAGGAATCTGAATAAAAGATAGAATAATAACGGATAACAAAAGATGAAAATCAAAGACACGGCAGTAAAATCTTTGTCCCTTGGCATTGGACTGGCAATCAGCATAATACTC
>CAMBMK010000051.1 GCA_945868745.1 uncultured Bacteroidales bacterium | reverse complement strand
CTATATTCTGCAATCTTGTCTCCATTGGCTTCAGTGACGGTTTCAAGCCTGCCATACTTGTCATAACCATAAAGCATCTTTCTTCCGTCCGGTCCTGTTGCCTGCCTGATCCCGATGAAAGGAGCAATCCTCCAGGAATTGACCGATACGCCAGGCAAGGCCCTTATTGATGATTCTATTGTCGGCAAAAGGCCGGATGTACTGACAGATAGCGGATTGATTCCGGCAGAAACCAATTCCGTATTGGAGCAATTATGTACCAACGCAATCGGATACAGTCCTTTATATCCCCATATTATGGAAGATTTTACTCCATTTGCATCAGTTACTTCGCAGGGACGCCCAAGAGAGTTGTACTTATCCCAGGATAATTCCACCTTGAACGGCATAGACATAACGGAGTTTTTTGCAGAGCCCCAGGTGATGGCCGATGGAGATGTCTGCGGTACAATCATCCTGCATTCGGCTCTTCTGACGAACATTTGTGAACTGCCTGCGGAAATCTGTTTATGCAGAGTCTTTGTCGCAGAAACTATTCTTTCGGTATTTTTGTTTTTGCCGAAGGTATTGACAACATATACCGGCATCGAAATTACCCCCGCATTGAACATCTGTCTTTCGACATTAGTCGCACCTGCACCCATTACATCCTGGGGATAGTACAGATGAGTTTTATGCAGGGTATTGTCTGCATCTGCTATCTGTCTTGTCTTCAACTGATGTCTGTTATTGTAGGTGTATGTCGCAGTGGAAACAAGCCTCCCGTCCTTAATGGTCCTGACAGTAAGCAGCGAGCGGTCATTCAGGTAGTTTCTCAGGGCATAGGCCGAATCTGTGGAGAAATGGACGCTTTCAGTGTAGCCTCCGGCATTCCCTGCATAAGTCATCTCTTCAGATTGGATCACATCTCCCTGGTTGTCGCGGATTTCTCTTTTTTTCAACATCCCGCGCACCAGATAGCAGGAAGAATATTCCCTGAGCAGGTTGCCGCTGTTTGAAGGAAATGACACCTCCCAATGCGGAACATTGCCGTGAGTCCCGTCGATCAGTTTCTTGTCGATATCGTCCGTATTGTCCGGAGCATCCGAATAGCTCGCAAAGCATAGTGTCTCGCTCGAACCGTCAGCGGATGTTTCTGTAACCTCCGAATACTCAATATATGAACGGTCCATAAGGTATGACGGGATTGAGGTGGAGAGAATGCATTTATTGATATAGTCCTGATTCATTGACAGCTGCAGTACCTGGCTGTATCTCGGGAAGTCCAGCACTATGCCTGAGCTGATTCCGTCCTTGGTGTAGGAATAGATTATCTGTGTCTCCGTGCCGGTTGACGCGTGATTAAGTATACTCTTGATTCTCAATCCTCCTGCCTGTTGGGCTGACGACAGATTGCCGAGAAAAGGTTTCCCGGAATTGACATTGGAACGGCGTTCCACCTTGCGTGCATATTCGTGAGGCTCGTATGAGTATTGGGTGTATCCCCCGGACGGATAGGATACTTTTTTGAGCATTCCGTATATGGCTTTTGTATGGTCGGGAGTGCGGTTGTTGCCGATAATTGTCTCGGAATAGTCATTTTCCAGATACAGCCTCGGCAGCAGACCCCTTGCTGTCGTATCAGGATTTGAATTGAAATAGCCCCAATGGTCCATACGGGAAGTGCCCTGGAAAGGGAAAGCAGAGTCCTCATTGTAATAGGTAAACCTGTAATGCCCGCTTCCTTCTATATGAACATCCTTCAACAGCATGACAGGATTGCCCGAAGTGTATCTGTAGCCCAGGCTGCATTCCGTAATCACCGATGAAGACGATCCGGACGAATAAGTTACGGCGATGCTTTCGAGCTTCTTCGGAGTTGACAGGGCTTTTCTCGTTTTGGAAGTCCTGTACCCTATTTCACTTTCTCTTGTCCCATAGCTGAATGAAATGAGACAACCACCGTCAATAGTGATGGAATCAAGGCGTGGAACATAATTCCTTTGAAGCGTATAGCCCTCTGTCGGATATGTTTCCGAAATTTGATAAACGCCCCTCAGCAGCCTGCGTCCTCCCGTTGTAATGGATACGGAGTAATTGTTTCTTGATGCAAAAGGACTCAGGTTTTCCAGAATGCAGGTATTATCGACTGTATAACCATACGTGACTGTCCTTCCGTTCGGTGCAATGATGGAGGTCAGCATCCAGGAGTCAGGGCGCTCGTCACGCTTGAAATAGGAGCCACTTTCAGGAACATTCATGTCATATCCTTCGACTTCGTGTGAAATCGAATAGTTTGTCGATTCAATTCCTCCGAAAACGAAACGGTAGCCGTCTCCCGTGCGGATGGTTATTTTTGACTGGAATGTTGATGTGCCGTATTCATCAAGTATGACCGAATATTCCCCGGAAGGCCTCTCCGTATCATACACAATGACATTTCCGGTATCACCGATGACGAATTTGCCGGTGTGCCCCGGGAATGAGAACATGTAGATGTCGGATTCGGTCTCATACAACTGCGATGAAGCTCCCGATCCTACAGCATAATAAGCCATTTCCTGTGTGCCGCCTATAGTCCTGTCAAGAACGGGAACGGTGCTGTGGTTTCGGGTGGCGTATTGAAAGAAGCCGAAAACTGTCCTGCCATCCACTGTTTCAGTACCGTCATCCTTGATCCCCCTGACCCTTCTTGTGATGCAGCCGCCGGCATTGAGCGACCAGCCGAGACCTACATTGTTGGCCTGTACGTTCGGCATGAACCCATTGGATGCATACGACAGAGTCACAGGGATTTCGAAGTCCGGGTCCTTATAGGTGTAAACAGGTATAACGGCCCTGACGGTCCCGGTATAAAGGTCAGGAGTCAGACCTCCATACTTTATGAAAGACCAGGTCTGAGGCTCAGGCGCCATATACTGATTGAGATATTTCGGTTGTGCTGACACACATATTCCTGAAAATACTGCTATTGCTGATGCAACTGCTGCGAAAATGTTTCTTAAATAATTTTTCATCGTAAAATACAGATTTTTAGTATGATTGTACCTCCCCGGCACAAAACCGGGACAATGAATGCCCGCGTCCCCCTTTATCGGGGACAGCGGACGTTGTATATGCGCAGCATCTGGGACAGGATTCCGCAGAATTGCAGGAATCCCTGTTGGAAACTACACACAGGCAGGGGCGACTGGGCCCTGCATATTTCCAGTCTTCAGCATTCCAATGGAGTCTGTGTCCGCCAAGATCCGGGCTCCATTTTATGCCGTTTTCAATTCATTTTACTTCATAGGCATGTCATTTATTTGTCATTATTCTCCTCCGGAGACAGGACAGTCTTCAGTGGACCTTGCAAAGCCTTGAAAGCCACCCTTTTGTCTTCCGGGACATCTTCATCCGTAATGGCAAAGAACAATAGGAACGAAACCGGAATCCCGAGGGCAGTACATATCTTCTCTATCGTTTCCTTGGTTGGGAAAGAAAGGTTCCGTTCAAGTGTGCACAGTGCATTTGCCGACAACCCGCTCTTTTGTGCAAGGTCTTTCTGCGTCAGACCGCGTTTCTTGCGGAATTCCTTGATTGCGCTTCCTATATCCATAGTCTTTAATCCATTAGGGCATTTATACGGCTGTCGCTGATTATTTCTTTGACAATCATCCCTACAGCCTCATCCATTCTGTTTTCCTTGAAAGCAGCGGATATTAAACATTTATTATCAAATATTTCCAATAAAGGGTCAATAAATCCGGTATCCATAATAACCTGATATTTGCTTCGTGTGGGAACCCACGGAAGCGTGATTCTTTAATAACCTACAAACTATTGTAAAACAGAAGTTTGGGCTATCCGAATCAATGGTAAATATGTGATACCTGAACGCCCGGAGCATTACCTGCAATTCGTGCCGTATGCCGGAAGAAACCCGTTTTGCATACCTGCCTATGACTTCGGATGCAAGGTCACGGAGATTGTAGTAAACACTCTCCCTTACATAATTGAGCACCCTGCATTCCTCCAGGGTCATACCGTAAATGACTCCATCCTCTATTGCAGTAAACAGGTCCTGGATGAAGTCCCTGTCAATTTTCTCGCGATTCAACCGTTTCCCGGCTGATTTCTTTTTTCCGATGGAGTAGGTCTGCACGAAGTTGTCGAATGTCCATCTTTCATCATCCGACATTGATGACAGGGACTTTCTCGCCTTGTGATAGTACTTCTTGATTATCTTGTAATTGTATTCTGTCAAGCACTTTACTGAATGCTCGTCCAGAGTAAGATGCGAGAAGGATTCACTGCAATCATCTTCATATGACTGCAGGCAGTTGTCGGAATCAAGGACCTGATATACATCATCCAGGGTGATATTCATCACTCGTGCCGCATCAGCGACCGTTGGACGGGCCTTTGTATAATGTACGTCCTGAATGTATGACCAAATGAGGCTGCGTCCGGAAGATGGAGTTATGACAACATCTCCTTCATAAGCAGGCATTTCATCCTCTATTGATCTTTTTACTATTTCTTCAAAATACTTAAAGAACATAATGATGATGTGCCTCTTTTTTAATGCACGTTGCAAAAATACAAGTTAAATTGGATTTTGCAAAGGGATTTTACAAAAAAAATGAAAATAATATCACATGGAAGATAGCCGCCCACAAGTTTCAGACAAGCAAATCAGTATTTTAGTATATTTGCACATATAATCATTCCCCTGTATTATGAAACCGGCACGTCTTTCATTTTTCGTCTTTGCAATTGTTTCGCTTTTTCATTCCTGTTCGGTCCATCCCTCCGGAGAGATGCTTGAAGAGGGTGTTCCGCTGAGTCTTGCGCAGTGGAGAAGCAGTATTGTCAGTGATGTGGAGTATGATATCTTCCTTTCCATTCCGGAATGCGCCGGAGATGATATTGTCGCCAGGGAGACGGTCTCTTTCCTGTCGGCAAAAAAGGCTGATGCAGTGCTTGATTTCCATGCTCCTTCAGATGGGGACGCCGTTGTCCGCATCGGATCGGAACCCGTACCCGCAAGGATTGCAGACCAGCACATCATCATCCCTTCCGAATATATCGTCAAGGGACGGAATGTGATTGACATTGAGTTTGTTGCCGGACAGTCGGCTCTCAACAGAAGGGAAGGCTATGTCTATACGCTTTTTGTACCTGACAGGGCAAGGACCGTTTTCCCGTGCTTTGACCAGCCGGACATTAAGGCCCGTTTCGCTTTGACGCTGGAGATTCCGTCGCATTGGAAGGCCGTCTCCAATGCCCCGGTAAAGGAGGAGGACTGCGGCTATGGACAGAGCCCGGCTGCCGGATTGCCGGAGCTTCGGGACGACAGGCGCCGGATTGCGTTTACCCAGAGTGACCCGCTTCCGACATACCTGTTTGCCTTTGCGGCCGGAGAATTTGAGTATCAATACTTTGAGGAATATGGACTTGGCGCCTACCATAGGGCGACCGACCCCGCGCAGGCAGCCCAGATACCGGATATCGCAAAGGAAGTGCGCTTTGCGATTGATTGGCTCGAGGACTATACCGGTATGCCGTATCCTTTTGCAAAATATGATTTTGTGCTCCTTCCCGGTTTCCAGTTCGGGGGTATGGAGCATGCGGGGGCGACTTTCTACAATGATACAAGGCTGCTGCTTTCCGCCAATCCGACGCCGGACGAGGTGTTGAGACGCCTTGAACTCATTGCACACGAGACAGCACACATGTGGTTTGGAGATGCCGTGACCATGAAATGGTTCAATGACGTGTGGACCAAGGAGGTATTTGCCAATTATTTCGCCGCGGAGATAACGGCACCGATGTTTCCGCAGGTCAACCACGAGCTCAATTTCCTCCGTACGTACAAGGCGGCAGCAATGGCCCAGGATCGCACGGAGGGGCGTACGGCCATCCGGCAGAGCCTTGACAATATGAACAATGCCGGGCTTGTGTACAATGATATCATCTACAACAAGGCTCCTGTCATGATGCGGAAACTTGCCTCAATGATGGGCCCGGAGGCTTTCAGGGATGGAATACGGGAGTATCTGGCCACCTTCAAATATGGCAATGCCACATGGGATGACCTTGTGGAGATACTTGCAGCTCATACTGACGCGGATGTGAAAAGTTTCAGCCGGCAGTGGGTCGATTATCCATATTGGCCTGAATATCAGGCATGGTCCTGCAGCGATGCCGAGGATTTCGGGACTTATGGCTTCATACGCCTGACACCGGTGCAGGCGGACAGCATAATGTCGGCCCGTCCCCTTGGTAATGCACTTTCTCCGGAGGCCGCTGCCATATCTTTGCCGTCGGACCCTGTCAGGAGGCTGGCCCTTCTTATGAACCTGAACGAGAATTATCTCAAGAATGTTTTCACGGACTCACAGTGGTTGGATTTTCTGATACGGACTCTTGAAAAAGAGGAGGATACGCTGATTGCCGCAACAATTGCCGGATATATGTCTTCACCGTTGATGAGAATGTCGTGCTTCTGCCCCGGGACGGAGTCGCAATCATTTGAAGCCGCCCTGCTGAAAATGGCGGGCATTCATCATATTCTTTCCGTAAGGACACTGTTGCTCAGATTGTTGGCAAAATATGCCACGTCCGGAGAGGTGGTCGGCAGCTTGTATGCTGTTTGGTCTGAAGGAAAAGATGTGCGGCTTTCCCAGTCAGACTTTATGATGATGGCATATGAACTTGCCGTCAGGCTGCCGGAGCAGGCAGATGCGATTGTTTCTGCCCAGAAGGCGCGCCTTTCCGATCCCGATGTCATAAGCCGTTTCGATTTCATCTCGAGGGCTGTCAATCCTTCCGAATCATACCGGGATTCGCTTTTTGACTCGCTTTCCGACCCGCAGCAGAGGATAATCGAGCCGTGGACCCAGTCTGTTCTCTATTATCTCAATCATCCGCTCCGGAATGCCGGTACTGACGGAAGTGTGAAGTATATTAGGCCGGCGCTGGAGCTTCTTCCGGAAATACAACGCACCGGAGATATCTTTTTCCCTTCCGGATGGTGTTCCAATCTGCTTGCGGGACATCTGTCCGAAGAGGCTTATGATGCTGTACACCAATATCTTGATGAGCATAAGGACCTTAATCCGATGCTCCGTTCAAAAATCCTCCAGGCAAGTTTCAACCTCGACCGGACTTTCTGCGGGGAGTGACATTATAAAAATACAAGCGATGTTGTATTTTATTGTTGTGATTTCAAAATAATGATGTATATTTGCATAGAATCCATTCTCCGGAGAATCTGGATCAGACAAAAGAATATAGATATTTATATGAAGAAAATGTAGAATAAGAAACATAAAAATGGAGCTCGGATCTTGGCGGACACAGGCTCCATTGGAATGCTAAAGACTGGAAATATGCAGGGATCAGTCGCCCCTGCCTGTGCAATAGCGTGTCAAAATTAGGAATTTTTTACCAATTCTCAAAATTCCTTATCCATACGCTGTGCACATAAAGGCCTTCTGTCACCGATAAAGGGGGACACGGCAATCATTGTCCCGGTTCTGTGCCGGGAAGTTGTAGTCTGCCCATAAGATTAGTTTCCGCATGGGTGATTACATGAAAGCAAGTATCTCGATATAAGATAAAACGTGCTAAAAAACAGTTAATTATGTATAAAACTATTTTGTCGTTGTTTTCATCAAAGAAAGGAAGTCTGTCGAGTAAAAGACTCGCCGGATTTATCGGTTGGATTGTATGTTCTGCCGTTCTTGTCATGTGTACCGTATGGAACCGTCAGGCCCCTGATATGGTCAACACTATTATTTATGCCTCTGCAGCACTTCTCGGACTTGACAGTGTAACGGATATATGGAAATCTGATAATACGAGAACAAGATGAAACACATTTACCAAAATATACTCATCCTTGCCTGCACACTTGCCTTTTTGCTGGCAGGGAAGGAGGCGGGAGCAGTCCCGTCACCGGAAGTGACACCCGACTATACGGTGTCGTTCATCAATGCCTCGTTGACCTACGAGGGAGGGTCAATGAATGAAGTGTATGTGAGTGCAGACGGCGGCAGCGCCACCATCGCCATGTGGTGGACCAACATCCCGACGGAGCCGGTCCGCCTGACCAACAATATCCGGAACGCCCTTTCGGGCACCGGGATTACGGTAGCCATCCCCCGCTATGTCACCACCTCGGAGCCGGGGATGCCGTCCGTGGCCGTAAAGCTTACATTCCCGCCTCTTCCTGACTCCCTGAGCCAGCTGAGCATACGCTTTTCGTGCGTCAAGGGGAAGGTTGACATCCTGCAGGTCCCGCGCCAGAGCATCAAGACTTCAGGCAGGAACTGGACGGAGAGCAGGACATACTACGGAGAGGGCGCATCGGACTATGTAAGCGACATTGTCTATTACAACGGTCTCGGCCTTCCTGACCAGAGGGTCAGCAGCGCGGCCTCGGGAAACGGCCGAAGCATTGTCACTCCGGTGACATATGACAACTGCCTGCGCGGCAATGCCCGGGTATGGCTTCCGTACGAAGTCCCGGCATCCACAGGAGCATACTCCTCCTCTGCCACATCCCCTTCGAAATACTCCTCCCTGTACGGCGAGGAGGAATCACAGTACACAAGCACTGACACCGGGTTCGACTCGGGCTATCTTGACAGGCCGCTTTGGTCACGCAAGCCGGGAAAGGCCCATTATGATACGGACAGCAGGAGCGCCACCGCCTACGGAGTGACCACAAGCGAAGACAAGGTGCTGGACATCACTTATGATGAGAGTTCTCAGTCTATAAAGGTATCGACCTACAGGAGCGGCCTTGAAAAGACGGTCTCAACGGACGAGGACGGCAGGCGCAAGGCGGTCTATACGGACTTTGAAGGCAAGGTCATCCTCTCGCGGGTGTTTGAGAAGACTTCGGAGGGGGAATATGTCCCTTATGCGGACACCTATACGGTCTATGACGGTGCAGGCAGGGTGCGATGGGTGCTGAGTCCGGAGGGGTCGGCACAGATAAGGCCTATTATGATGTTTGCAGACGAAGGTGATGTTGCAAAGAAATGGGCTACGGTCTATAGATATGACAATCTGGGCAGGAAGGTGGGGCGCCGTCTTCCCGGATGCGGCTGGGAGGAGTATGTCTATGACCGTGGCGACAGGCTTGTCCTCGAACGTGATGCGGTCCTTTCGCAGGACAGCCGGTGGATATACCGCGTGTATGACAATCTCGGACGCGAGATAGAACGCACGATAGTGTCGGACACCACGCATGCCGGTCGGGAATCTTTGCAGTCGGCCTATGACACCTGCAATTATCCCAACACCTACCCTTATCCGGGCCATTCCTGCGACAGCGTGGCCGACTACAGGAAGCCCGCGCCTGCAATCGGTACAGGGTTCACCCTGGCAAGACAGCTTTACAGCGCAAGATATGGCGGAGACAAGTACAGGATAAGCCCTTCTTCCCTGAATGTGGCCAAGATACCTGTTTCTCCCGCGCTTGCCTTTGCGGAGGAGCCTGGTGTCATAAGCTCTTCCGACAAAAGCAGCAACAACACAAACAGGAAGATCTATGAAAGGGTCTGGATAGATGGCGACAACACCAGCGGGACATCCACACGGTCATATGTGGAACGTGCGTTCTACTATGATGAGCGGGGGCGCCTGATACAGACCGTGGAGACCAACCAGTCCGGAGGGAAGAGCCGCAGGAGCGTCAGGTACGACTACTGCGACAGGCCTCTGGTTGTGTGCGAGCGGTACGGGTTCCCGTCCTCTGCCGAGTCTGCATCCGCGCAGTGCCG
Source organism: uncultured Bacteroidales bacterium (assembly GCA_945868745.1). Taxonomy (GTDB): domain Bacteria; phylum Bacteroidota; class Bacteroidia; order Bacteroidales; family UBA932; genus Cryptobacteroides. Next base: position 402 of record CAMBMK010000051.1, on the reverse strand, counting down.
GACCACGACATACACCTATGACAACCGGGGACGCATCCTGTCGGAGAGCGTCGTCGTCAACGACCTTCCGGAAGCGGCCGTGGAGTATTCGTACGATGCCGTGGGCAGGTTGTCGGAAGTGATTTACGGCAACGGCATCAGGCATCGCAGGAGTTACACCGTCCAGGGCTGGCTTGATTCCCTGGAGTCGGTAAGCGGGACGGGAGACACCCTGTTCCGGGAGAAGCTCCGCTACTGGGACAATGATGAAGGTGAGCCGCTATACAGCGGGATGATTTCCGGCAGCGATACCTACAACGGTTCGGAAACTCTTGCATATACCTACGGTTATGACTATATTTGGAGGTTGACAGGAGCTGTCCTTCCGGGAAGTGACAGGATGTCCGAGCAGGGCATCAGCTA
>CAMBMK010000050.1 GCA_945868745.1 uncultured Bacteroidales bacterium | reverse complement strand
GGCTTTTCAGCGGTTAGAGTACTTCGTGCTGGACAAACACAGAAAAAGCGGTTTGAACCCGGGGTGGGTCCAAACCGCTTACATTTATTCTTCTAGCATCAGAATCCCTGCCAGAGGGCTTTCCAGTAGGTGTTTTCAAGTTCGTCCCAGCGGAGGATGGTGGCGCCGAAGAAGTCGCGGGCATAGCCGTTGAGCATCTCGGTGGCCTCGTCCTGACGGCCTTCCTCCACAAGGCGGGCATAGGCGGCCTCCACCATAGGGAGTTCACGCTCGCCCTTTGCAAGGAAATAGTCGCGGGCAGGCTCCAACGATTTGCGGCAGAGGCCCCAGTTGACGGTGGCGAGGCGGTTGGCACGGCGGTAATGCCAGAGGGCGGCATCGTCACGCTCACGGTGCTGGCCACAGATGGAAAGCAGCTGCGGAAGCTCGGTATTGCCTGCGAAAACAGGGAAACGCGGGCTCTGACCAGGATTGTCAAGGCTGATCCATGCTACTCCGCCCACTGCGTCAGGCAGCCAGCTGCGGCACTGGATTACAGTCGAATATGCACACCATGACACGCTCACGGTGCGGATATTGTGCATGGCGTCGTCGCCGAGAGCCTCGTAGACAGCGATCTCGTCTGGACGCATCCACGGGTTGGCGCGCGGGCTCACGATGCTGTCAGGCTGGCTTGCATCGGTCTTCTTTGCAGGATTGGCCACCTTGAGACGGCCGCTGAGGTTGAGCTCGGTACCCTCGTAATATGTGCCGAGAAGACGGGAAACTTCAGCCACGCTGACCTTTTTGTCAGGGCGCACGCTCACCGGAAGCTCGTCCATATCATTGTTGAAACCGGCCGAAGGAGCAAGCTGCTGCATGATGTAGAGCTCACGCACACTGTAGTTTTTAGGCTCGTTCATATAGTTGACACCGCTGTAGGCCTTCCAGAACGAGAACGGGGTCTTGCCGTCCCAGAAACCCATTTTCTTTGCGACCTCGCGGACATTGTCGGAATACATGAAGTTCTTCTTGTCCTTGAAATCAATCACACCGATGCGGCTGATATTGGCGGAAACGGCAACATGGTCGTCAGGGATGCGCTGTGCGGCCCAAACGCCTCCGATATTGTCCGGGCCCTCTCCCTGGACCTCGAAAATCCATACTTCCTGCGGGTCGGCGATGGTAAGGCACTCACCCGAATCACCGTAGCCGTACTCCTTGATGAGCTTTCCCATAAGGGCAATGGCCTCGCGTGCGGTCTTGCAGCGCTGGAGGGCAATCCTCTGGAGCTCCTCGATCATGAACATTCCCTTTTTGTTCTGCATCTCCTTGCGGCCTGTATAGGTGGTCTCGCCCATTGCAAGCTGGTACTCGTTAAGGCAAGGATAGGCAGTGTCAAGGAAACGGTAGGTGTGGGATGCCTGCGGCACGCGTCCGCGCTCGGTCACTCCGTCCATGGAAGAAGGATACTCGGTGTGCATGCGTCCGCCGTAAACGGCCATATCGGTATCGCGCCCATAGTCCTGGGCAGGCTGTACCTGCATCCAGGTGCGGTACCAGCTGTCGCAGTTGTGGCTTGTGATGACGGAACCGTCAACGGAAGCCTCGCGGCCCACCATAATACTTGTGCAGGCATCCGGGGATTCCTGGGCCCGCATCGCGAAAGGAATGCTCAGCGCAATGGCTGCGCTGCATAACAGTGATTTTAAGACTGACATATCGGTAATCGGTTTTGACAGGGCGCAGGGCCCCGCTGCATAATAGTGTTATTCTGCGGCACTTGCCGCAACGGCAAAAATACTGCTTTTATATGGGAATGGCAAGAAAAAAAGGACCGTACGGGGCAATCCGTGCGGTCACATTCATTATCAGGTATTTCATTTGCCGGACCTGGGCCAGCTGTCAATGGGAGATCCCGGATCAGAAGCGGTAGCGGATGCCGAGCGCGAAGCTCTGCCATCCGAACGCGCCGCCGATGAAGTTGAAGCCTGGACGCCAGTCAAGCGAAAGCTGGATCGGGAGATTGAAGTTGTACTCCATACCGAGCTGTCCGCAGATGCCTATTGCAAATTCGCCCTCCTCTCCCGTTGTGGCACCGAGCTGTGCACCCGGGCCTGCGTAGAAATTGAAGTTGCCTTCCGATGCGAGCACGAAATCATAGATTCCGGACACATAGAATCCATTGGAGAACCAACCGAGGTCGGCCTCGAGGAAGTTGTCTCCGCCCATATAGTGCTGATAGGAGACCTCACCGCCGTAGCCGAGACGGACACCGAGTGCCTTTGACTGGGCTGAAGCGGTCACTGCCATACACATGACGGCAGCAATGATAACAAGTGCTTTTTTCATAATTCAAAAAATTAGTACACGTCCAAATATAATCATTATTGTGGAACTTCGGAAATCCCTTACAGCAATGCTATGCGATTCCGGAGAATCCCATGAAGGCCATAGCAAGGATGCCGACGGTCACAAGGGCAATCGGGACTCCCTTGAATGCCTTAGGGACATCGTTCATGGCAAGATGCTCGCGGAGACCCGAGAAGAGGATCATGGCCACGCCATAGCCGACTGCGGTAGCGAATGCATAGAGCACCGCCTCGCCGAGGCCGAGCATATGGGAAGGCTGTCCGAAGGTGAACTCCTTGGTAACCACGTTGATGGCCACACCGAGGACGGCGCAGTTGGTGGTAATCAGAGGGAGGAAGATACCCAGCGCCTGGTAGAGCGACGGGCTGACCTTCTTGAGCACGATTTCGACCATCTGGACAAGGGCCGCAATCACGAGGATGAAGGCGATTGTCTGGAGGAACTGCAGGTCAAGCGGCACAAGGCAGTACTTGTTGAGCAGATAAGTAACGAGCGTTGCGAGAGTTATAACAAAGCACACTGCAGCCGACATGCCGGTCGCTGTGGAAAGCTTGTTGGAAACTCCGAGGAACGGGCAGATTCCGAGGAACTGCGATAGAACGATATTGTTGACGAATATCGCCGATACTATGATAAGTAGAATTTCCATAACTATTTCTTGGCAAGATACTTATTGAACAGAACCATAAGATAGCCCAGCACGAGGAATGCGCCCGGAGCCATCACGAATGCGAGCATGCCGTCGCCGGAGATGAACTTGAAGCCGAAAGCGGAACCGCTGCCGAGAATCTCACGCACGAGGCCGATGACAGTAAGCGAAAGGGTGAAGCCGAGGCCTACCCCGAGACCGTCAAGGGCAGAGTCTATGACGCCGTGCTTGTTGGCGAATGCCTCTGCGCGGCCGAGCACGATACAGTTGACCACAATAAGAGGGATGAACAGGCCGAGCGAAGCATAGACTGACGGAGTGAATGCCTGCATAAGAAACTGGAGCACAGTCACAAACGTCGCAATCACTACGATATAGACAGGTATGTGGACCTTGTCCGGGACGAGCGATGCGATGGCTGAAATCGCCATATTGGAAAGCACGAGCACAAACAGGGTGGCAAGTCCCATACTGAGGCCGTTGATTGCCGAGGTGGTGGTGGCAAGCGTCGGGCACATACCCAGAAGCAGGACGAAGGTCGGATTGTCCTTGATCAGACCTTTGGTGATAAGCTGCAACTTAGTCATTGTCATTTCCTCCTATCATTTCTTCAGCCGCGTCGCCTGCGCTGACCTCCGAACAAGGTGCAGGTACGGCGGCAAGGGCGTCAACTGCGTTTTTGATTGCAAGGGCATAGGCACGCGAGGTGATGGTCGAAGCGGTGATGGCATCTACGTCGCCTCCGTCCTTCTTGACAGTCAATTTCTTGGAAATCACGTCAAAACCCTTCCACTGCTCAGTGAATTTCGGGTCGGAGGTACATTTTGCACCGAGGCCCGGGGTCTCGCTGTGGGAAAGGACGGATGTGTTGTAAACGGTACCGCCCGGAATCAGGCCCACCATAAGCGTGAGGGGTCCGCCGAAGCCCACCGTGGTTGACTTCACCGCAAAGCCTACGGTCTCGCCGTCCTTTGTGGCTACATAGTACTCAGAAGGCAGGCCGCCGACTTCAAGCTCCATAGCCTCGGATATCTCGCAGCCTTCCGGAAGCACCTGGCCGATGGAAGCCTTGAGGATGTCGGCATTAACCTTCTCGATAGGGGCTGCGGTGACCGCATAGACTCCGCCGAGAATCGCCGAGCAGATAAGACAGGTGGCCGTAAGGCATACGACCATGCTGGTCAATGTGGATTTTACTGCCATAACTATTTCCTCCCGTATTTTTTCTGATGGCAGAACATATTGATGAGCGGAACGGTCGCATTCATGATGAGGATTGCGAACGAAACGCCTTCAGGATATGAGCCGAAATAACGTATCATCATAGTAATGAATCCGATGCCGACACCGAAGATGATTCCTCCTTTTGTGCTCATCGGGGATGTCACATAGTCGGTTGCCATGAAGCAGGAGCCGAGGATCATACCGCCGCTGAGGAGGTTGAAGAGAGGGTCGGTGAAGCGCTCAGGGTTGCACAGCCAGAAAATCAGCGAAATCACGGCTACGGTAGCCCAGATGGACACGGTGATGTGAGGACGGACCACCCTGCGGACAAGGAGATAGATCCAGCCGGCAAGAAGAGCAAGGACGCTCGCCTCACCTGCCGAACCGCCCATAAAGGTGAAGAGACGGTCGCAGTAGCTGAAGTCGCCGACCACCGAGGTGACGGACTTGCCCTGGAGGATTGCCTCGTTGACAAGACCGAGAGGGGTGGCACCGGTAACGGCGTCAGCTCCGAAATATCCGCCCGGAATGACCCAGGTGGTCATGATTGCCGGGAAGGAGACGAGCAGGAACACACGTCCCACAAGAGCCGGGTTGAAGACGTTCTGGCCTATGCCGCCGAAGGTCATCTTTGCGACACCTATTGCAACGGCCGCACCAATCATTACTACCCACCAAGGGGTTGACGAAGGAAGGTTCATTGCGAGAAGAAGGCCGGTTACCACGGCTGAAAGGTCTCCGACGGTGCTTGGAGCATGCATCAGGAACCTTTCGATAAGGTACTCGAGGCCCACGCAGGTGATGATGCTCACTGCAAAGACCACGAGGGCCGGCAATCCATAGTAGATCACAGACACGAGCGAGGCCGGAAGCAGGGCAATCACTACGTCACGCATCAGCGACCGTGTGGAAACGGGCGCGTGGATATGCGGATTCGGTGAAACCAATATTCTGTCCATATCAAATTACTTTTTTTCGTTGGTTTTTGCGGCCTCCGCAGCAGCCTTTGCGGCAGCGGCACGCGCACGGATTATGCCAAGAACCTGTCCCTTGGCCTGGCGGATATAGTCAAGAAGCGGAATGTTGGCAGGACAGCTGTAGAGGCAGCAGCCGCATTCGATGCAGTCGTGAACCGCATTCTTCTCGAGCTCATCAGTATTGCCGGCTTTGTAGAGACGGTAGAGCAGGAACGGCTCGAGTCCCATAGGGCACGCCTGGGCGCATTTGCCGCAGCGGATGCAGGCAGACTGCTCCCCGCGCTTTGTCATGGCTTCTGAAAGGTAGAGGAGCGAGGATGAGCCCTTTACGGTGCAGGCGTCGAGATTGGCGATGGCCTTGCCCATCATAGGGCCGCCGCTGACAATCTTGGCAGCATCCCCAGGCACTCCTCCGGCATATTCGGCGATGTAGCTGAGCGGCATGCCGATGCGGAAGAGGTAGTTGTGCTGCTTTTCCACAGGGAGGCAGTCGCCGGTGACCGTAAGTGTGTTGGTGACAAGAGGTTTGTTCTTCTGGACAGCCTCATAGACAGCAAGGGCGGTAGCCATGTTCTGGACCACGGCGCCCACGCTGATAGGAAGGGCTCCGGAACCTACCTGACGGTGCATCACGGCATCGATGAGCTGTTTCTCACCGCCCTGAGGGTACTTCTTCATAAGAGGAAGCACCTCCATATTGGAGTAGCCGAGCTCGCCGAGGGCCTTGCGCATAGCGGAGATGGCCTCCGGCTTGTTGTCCTCGATGGCGATTACACAGCGGCATCCGCCGAGGACTTTCTGCATTATGGCTGCACCGACGATGATTTCCTTTGTCTTCTCGAGCATTATGCGATAGTCGCTCGTGAGGAATGGCTCACACTCCGCACCGTTGATAATCAGGCACTCAGCCACACTGCCGGGAGCCGGATTGAGCTTGACATGGGTAGGGAATGTGGCACCTCCGAGACCTACGACTCCGCAGGCCTTGATCTTGTCGAGGATTGCCTGGCGGTCCTCCGGGATTGCGGTCACGAGGGTGTCGCTCAGGTCAACCCCTTCCACCCACTCGTCGCCTTCCACGGCAATCTCGATATGGGTCATATTGTTGCCGGCAAGGTCCTTGCGCGGGGCGATGGACTTCACTGTGCCGCTGACCGGAGAGTGGACAAATGCGGAGATGAATCCGCCCGGCTCTGCAATCACCTGGCCTGCAAGTACTTTGTCACCTACGGCGACAACAGGCTTGGCAGGGGCGCCCAGATGCTGGGCCATGGACACCCAGACTGTCTGCGGGAGAGGAAGGACCTCAATCGGACGGTCCTTTGCAATCTTGGAGTCGTCCGGATGGACTCCGCCGATATTGAATGTAATCTTAGCCATTGTTTTCCTCCTTCTTTACGGGTTGTGCGGCAGCTTCGGCGGCTTTTGCAGCCTCGGCAGCCTTGGCCTTGCGGTCGGCAATGCGCTTCTTGACGGCTTCCTTGTCCACAGGCTTAGGGAAGCCCACGCTGTGGATGGCTCCGGTAGGACATACGGCCTCGCACTCACGGCAGAGCTTGCACTTTGCCGGGTCGATGTAGGCCACGTTGTCGATCACGGTAACGGCGCCGTGGGTACAGGTCTTCGCACAGAGTCCGCAGCCGATGCAGGCGGCGGCGCAGGCCTTCTTTGCCACAGGACCCTTGTCCCTGTTGACGCAGCTTACATAGAGCTTCATTCCGCGCGGTCCCTTCGGACGGATTTCGATGATGCCCTTAGGACAAGCCTTTGCGCAGGCGCCGCAGGCGGTACACTTGCTCTCGTCCACCACAGGGAGGCCGGTTTCAGGATTCATAACGATAGCGCCGAACTGGCAGGCATTGACGCAGTCCCCGCAACCGAGGCAACCGAACGGACATCCGGTGTCTCCGCTGTAGAGGGCAGCCTTCACCCTGCATGAAGCAGCTCCGTCATAGACATTGGTTTTAGGACGGTTGGCACAGGAGCCGTTGCAGCGGACCACAGCTGCCTGAGGAGCTTTTTCCTTGACCTCGTAGCCAAGGATTGCGGCCACTTTCTGCATCACCTCGTTGCCACCGACCGGACAATAATTGTTGTCAAGGTTGGGAGCCTTGACCGCAGCCTCGGCGAAAGCACGGCAACCTGCGAATCCGCAGCCGCCGCAGTTGGCACCGGGCATCACTTTTTCAACCTCATCGATACGCGGATCTTCCTCAACCCTGAACTGTCTTGCGACAAGAAAAAGGATGACTGCCAGCAGCAGGCCGAGACCGGCGATGATGACGATTGTCCAGATAATTGTAGATGACATCAGTTAATAAAAAATATTGTTGGTTATATATCATTTATGTCTGATGGAAAAGACATATTCCCGCGAAAAGCGGCCCCTCATCAGATAGACCGCCAGGTAATAAACGGCCACGGCGCCTATTCCGATGAGTCCTACGGCCACTTCACCGAGGGAAGTATAGGACAAAGATACTACTAAAAGAATCAATATCAAAAGCGGAACGGCATAGGAAATCACCACCGCCTTCATCCCCAGGGACTCCCTCACGACCACATCCACGGTCTCCCCTACGGAAAAACCGCCCTGCGGGTCGGTAGGCACCCTGATTTCCTTCCTGACAGCCTCAGCGGCCGTGCACAGGCCTGCCGCAGCGCAGGACTTACAGGCGGATTCGGACACTATCTCTACGGTAGTTTCCTTCTCCCCTATCTCCTTCACGACTGCACTGTGTGATATTTCTTCCATAAGCCAAAGATGCTATTTCTTAGGATTCAATGCGGATTTGTGCCTTAGCCCCGAGGCCCCGGTAAGGGTGGCCTTGACCATTCCTATCTTAAGCCCCGCCTCGATATAGACCGGGACACGGTTGTCATCGTCGGTGAACCAGATGAAGATGCCGCTGTCGGCAAATACCTCGCCCTTCACCACGGAGACTTCAAACTTCATCGTCCTGACCTTGCCGTAGCCTTTGATGTCCCTTGTCTCCCTTCCGCGGAACACAAAGCCGATGGTATAGACGTCGTCGTCGATTGCAAAGACCATAGGATTGGGCTCCCCCTCGCGGACTCGGGACATATCGACGTTGCGCGCCTTGTAGAAAAGCGAAATCACATCGTGCGTGCAACTGTTTTCAATCGGTATTGCAAAGCTGCGGCGCGGCTTCTTTCCTGTCTCGAACTGCGCTGCGATATATGGCTCCGGGGCATCCCAGACGAAGTTGAAATCGTCCTTGGCGATGTAGTTTCCCTCGCGTGTGTCGCGTGTAAAACGCCTCGGGAGGAGTCCGTCACGGTCAAACCAGGAATTGAAATCCTCCCTGACCTTGAAGATGGAGTCATAGAATCTTGTCGTCTTTGCCCGCAGACCGGCCTTATAGACATTGCGACCGTTGAAATAGTCGTTTTCCACCGTCAGGGTCGCGGTGGCTATTTCAGTGCGCACGGGACCCCATTTGAAGCTCATCGAGTAATCGAGCCTCTCGCCCGCGCGGAATGCAAGATTGTCCGCCGAAAGCTCCTTCAACGGCATACAACCCTCCCCGTCGCCCGTCCCGGATGCTTTTGAAAGCACCGGAAGAAGCATCAGGAGGCAGACTGCCAGATGTCGGAAACATTTCATGGGCTACTGGAATTCCGGATTGGAATATGCGCCGGAAAAGTCGTCTGCAGGGTATCCTCCGGGATATCCGCCGCCTCCGCCCATCGGGGCATCGTTGTTCATCGCGGAGCCGTATTCCGCCTCCGCATTGTTGATGAGATTGTCGTCCGGCTCCACGAAACGCACCTTCTCGCTCTTGAAGAGCATCGGCACGTCGGCTACGGAACCGTTGCGGTGTTTTGCTATTATGATCTCCGTATGTTCTTTGCCTTCAGGAGATTCCGAGAGTCCGAGATAGTCCGGACGATGGACGAATATGACCATGTCGGCATCCTGCTCGATGGAGCCGGACTCACGGAGGTCGCTCAGCTGCGGCTTTCCGTTGCTGCCGGTCCTCTGGACCGCATTTCGCGAAAGCTGTGAAAGAGCCATGATCGGGACATTGAGCTCCTTGGCTGTGGCCTTGAGCGTCCTTGAGATGGCTGCGACCTCCTGCTCGCGGAATCCGCGCAGCTCCGCAGGACCCTGCATCAGCTGGAGATAGTCCACGATTATCATCCTCACGCCCTTGCTCTTGACGAGCCTCTTTGCCTTGGTCCTGAACTCCATGACCGGAAGGGACGGGGTGTCGTCGATGTAGAGCGGGGCCTTCGAAAGGGACTTGAGACGGTACTCGAGCTGTTCCCAGTCGTATTCGTCAAGCTTCACGCCGCCCTTGATCTTGTCTGCCGGGAGTCCGGTCTCGCTTATCATAAGACGGCTTACAAGCTGGCTTGCAGGCATCTCAAGCGAAAAGACGGCTACCGGCATATTGTGGTCAACGGCAGCATTGCGCGCAATGTTGAGGGCAAAAGCTGTCTTACCCACGGACGGACGCGCGGCAAGGATAATAAGGTCCGAAGGCTGCCATCCCATTGTGATCCTGTCGATGGAACTGTAGCCGGACGGCACACCGCTCAGGCCGGTCTTGGTCTGCATCTCCTCAATCCTGTCCATGACCTGCTTGATCACGGAACCGACTTCCTGGACATCCTTCTTGACACTGCTCTGGATGGCGGAATAGACTTTGGTCTGGGCGCTGTCTATCAGCTCGTCCACATCGACCGAATCGTCGTACGAATTTTTCAGGATATCGTAGGAGGCAGAGATGAGGTCCCTCTGTATATTCTTCTGTTTGAGGACTTTGATGTAATACTCGACATTTACTGCAGCCCCGATTTTCTGGGACAGCAAGGCAAGCGCACTGTTGCCTCCCACCTCCTCGAGCCTGCCCAGCGCACCGAGCTTCTGCGAAACGGACAGCAGGTCTATGGCAACATGCTCATTGACAAGCTGGACCATTGCCTCGAAGATGGT
>CAMBMK010000049.1 GCA_945868745.1 uncultured Bacteroidales bacterium | reverse complement strand
CCGGCTGATTTCCTCCACCTTGTCCAAAGCACTTTGGAGCTGCGCCTCGGTAAAGGCCAGCCTCGAGCTCAACTTGTTCCTATTCAGACTGCCCGAAAGAAGCCCGGCCAAATAACCGAACGCAGCCATGGCGACGGCAATCACAACAATCCATACAACACTCATATCCGGCAATTATTTACGATATCTTATAATCAGAACCTGACAACGATTTCCTCCCCGGCGGGCACTGCGAAATGCAGCCTTCCGTAAGCATCCTTCTCAGCCCTGGCCCGGCGACCTGCTACATATAAGGCAGGCACCCCTTTCAAACCGCTGATTTTTTCAACCACCACCTCCACAGGCGTCCCCAGCGCACTTCCGTCCTCAAGAGAAGCCCCTTCGGTGACAAAGGACAACTTCCTCATCCCCTTGTCCAGCACTATCTCCCCTCCTTCTGCGAAATGGCCTCCAAGGACCTCCACGCCAAACCTCACCCTGTCGGTCACAGCAAAGAATCTCCTGTTGACACCGTCATCGGGCACAATCCTGAATGGTCCGTCCTCCGAAAGCGAGCCTCCATAAGCCAGAGGTCCGAAAAGAGGGTCGGTCACAAATACCGTTGCCGCACTGCGGGTAATCGCACACATGCCGAGGTCCCCTTCCCCGCAGTATCTCCACGGGCCTCTAGGCTCCTGCGTACCGATCCACGCGCTGCCGTATTTCAAAGGAGCATAGGACATTCCGAGTGCCCCGTCCTTTTCTTTGCCCGGCTGCCAGAAGCCGTAGCCGGACTCCTCATCACCTGCATTCACAAGCCCGAACTGTCCGAGATAGCTGTTGTAACCGATTCTGATCCAGTCATACGGGTCCGGAGCATACCTTATGCCGTAGTCAAGCAGGGAGGAGCCTCCCATCCTGGCCATATATGTCATGAGACTCCAGTCCGACGAGCGGAAAAAATCGCTTCCGAGCAGGAACCACTGGTTTTCAAGCACGCCGCGGCAGGCAAGGTTGGCAAGATTCTGCCTGTCCATAAAATCCGCAGTCGCTTCCGGATCGATGCCGTGCTGCACCGCATATTTTGCAAGGGCATAGGTCGATTCGAAGGCAGTACGGTCCGCCGCATACTCGGAGCGGTAAGGATACCTGTCCCCGTGCAGGAAATAATCCACCTTCTTCTCCCAGTTTACCCGCAGCGTGTCGGCCTGGGCAGTCTTTCCGAGGGCTTCAAGTTCATCGATGATCTCCGGGATCACGAGCTCATTGTACGCCCCCCACTTGAATGTCTCATAATAGTCCCCAAGCAGGGCGTCCGGATACTCGAAATAGACCCTGGCGGTATTGTAGGCCCTGTCGAGATACTCCCCTGCATCCTCAAGGGACGAAAGGGAAGGATAGTCCCTTGCAATCTTGTACATCTCCCACCAGAGCATCACCACGTGGGGATAGTCATAGGTCCTCCATACCCTCATTGTCCCGGTCTTGTACTCGGTCTGGGTGAGGCGCAGGTCCTGATGGCGGTTGATGTACCAGTTGGGAGTACCATAGACACCGTATTCGTAAGGATGCTCGTCTCCGGTGCGCTGAAGGCCTCCCCACACGAAGTGTTCTATATGATATTCAAGCGATTCGATTTCCTTTTTGTCCGGCCACACGGCATTTTTCGAGGCCACGAACGGCGCCTTTCCCAGGATAGGGTCATCGCTCGCGAGGAAATAGGTCAGCTTCTCGTCATAGAAATCAGGATTGTCGGGCCCGCGCAGCTCACCCGAGACCATATCGTATTCTCCGTAAAGACCGTCGTACCAGCGGCCGGTATCCCTGAACTGCTGGTGCTCAGTGAGAAAGGCCGAGCGCTTGAGGGTCAGTTCTTTTGGTGAAAGACAGCTGAAAAACTCGAGGTAGGTCGTGCGTCCGCCGTCAAAACGGACCGTGAGCATATTTTCGCCGAGCCGCGAAAAAAGTACTCCGTAGATGTGGGTATCCCCTTCGGAGCGGACGTGCCTTATGACCGTCCTGTCCGGGAACTCCGCGGTCACGGAATCTATTCCTCCCCTGCATCGGAGCGAGAAAAGCGCCTCTGTACCCCTAGGGACAGTCATTCCTGGCACAACCCTTGTATCCACGGAACCGTTTTCATAGAGGGCATCCCTCATCCCGGGATAAGAATCCGCCGCCAGGAACGTAAATCCGTATGTCCTTGTCACGCCCGGGGAGAGCGTATCGCTTGTGTGCGCCTGGCGCCAGGAGCCCTCCTTCTGCCGGGGTCCGGACTTTCCGCTGCGGATGTAGGCATAATAGCCTCCGCGTCCCACGTTATTGTAATACTCCAGCGGAGTGCCCCTGTCGGGGATAATCATTATGTACGGTGCTTCACCGTTGTATCTTGTGAAATAGAAGAACGAAGCGTCGCCGCTCACGAAGGCGTGCTTGATGAATGAGCGCTCGAATATCTCGTCAGGGTCCTCGCCGCCGTCGCTTTTCCAAGGGATGCCCACTGCAAGGTCACCGATCTCCACAGGGAAAGGACTGCGGTTTGACACTTCAATATTCCAGTGGACACGGTCTCCCTCAACGCGGAAATCCTGATGCAGCTCCACTGCCCCGCCTGTCCCGGTATCGGTGTATGATGCCGTGCCCTCCCCGAAAGAAGCCCTGCGGCGGCCGGAGGAGAGAGTCTGCCACAGCCCGTCACGGACCTTGTAGCTGAGGATGATGTCCCCGAGCACTCTCCCACCTGTCAGGTCGGCTCCGTAGCTGTCCGAAGCGCAGACAAGGGAGCGGACACCAAGTGAATCATAACCTGCTGTCCACCATGGAGTGGAGATTTCATGGACAGGACCTCCGGAAGGGGTCCTCGGCTGTGCGGCAACGCCGTGGGACGCAACCGTAAGGATTGCGATAAGGGATAGAAAAAAGTGTTTCATATATGTGTTGTGTCAGAGCTCCTTCCTGAGGCGGGCCTTCGGGATGCCGAGCTGGTCGCGATACTTGGCTATTGTCCTGCGGGCCACATTGTAGCCGCGCTTTTCCATCTGTTCGACAAGCTGGTCATCGGTAAGCGGCTTCCGTTTGTCCTCCGCATCCACACACTCCTGGAGCACCTTCTTGAGCTCCCTCGTGGACACTTCCTCCCCCTCCTTGTTCTCAAGGCCCTCGGAGAAGAAATATTTGAGCGGGAAAATGCCGAAATGGGTTTCTATGTATTTGCTGTTGACAACCCTCGAGATGGTGGAGATGTCAAATCCTGTTTTTTCCGCAATGTCCTTCAGCACCATTGGCTTGAGATTGGTCTCATCCCCGTCCATAAAATAATCGTGCTGATAGTCCACAATGGCCTGCATCGTGGTGAAGAGCGTATTGTGACGCTGCTTGAGGGCCTCCACAAACCATTTTGCCGAATCGAGTTTCTGCCTGACGAAGGTGGCAGCCTCCTTTTTCTGCCTCTCCGAAGAGGAGGCGGCATCGAGAAGGATGTCTGCATATTTCTTGTTGACCCTGAGCTCCGGAATGGAGAACCTCGGCATTGAAAGCTTCAGCTCGCCGTCCTGAAGCTCGAGCACGAAATCGGGCACAACCTGCTGCGCGTGGTCGGCATACGAATCGTCAATCTGACCGCCAGGAGACGGATTGAGCCTGACGATGCGCGCCATTGCCGCCTTCATCCTCTTTTCGTCAAGGCCGAGCTTGCCCATTATCTTCTGGAAATGCCTGTTGGAAAATTCCTGAAAATATCCGTCCACAATACTGATGGCATCCTCCACGTCCTGGCTCTGGCGCAGTCCCCTGAGCTGGATGAGAAGACACTCGCGGAGATCCCTCGCCCCGACTCCCGGAGGGTCGAACTCCTGGATCATGGCAATGATTTTCCCGACTTCGGCGGCATCGGTCTCGATATTGGCCCTGAAAGCAAGGTCATCCACAAGATTGTCGATGTCGCGGCGCAGGTAGCCGTCATCATCGAGGCTGCCTATTATGAAATACGCCACCGCCTTTTCGTGGTCGGTTATGTCGCGGAAGCCCAGCTGCTCGCGCAGGCTTTGCACAAAGCTCTGTTTTACAGAGAAAGTGTTGTATTCGGGACGTTCGTCCTTGCCGTAATTGTTGATATGCAGATTGTAGGAAGGGATCGGGTCGTCGGTATTGATTTCCGACAGGGAGACCTCGCGCGGAGCATCCTCGATGTCGGTGCCGTCATCCTCCTCGCCCTTTTCCGGCGGGTCGTCGTCAAGCACAGGATTCTCCTCCAGTTCCTTGCGGATACGCTGCTCCAGTTCCTGGACCGGCAGCTCTATGAGCTTGATGGTCTGGATCTGCAGCGGCGAAAGCTTCTGCTGCTGGCGGAGTGAAAGTTCCTGTTTTATCATATCTCTTCGCGGAGGACTACCTTAACGGTATCGATGTCGTAGGAATGTGTCTTGTCGATGACCGGATAATTGATGTTTTCCTTGAGTATGAACGCTGCCGGAAACTCTCCCTTGATCTGTTCAAGGAGCTCCAGGGCCTCGCTCTTTGTCCTGAAATCGCCCACGGTCACCTTGAAGAACGGATTCTGGTAGCTGCGGTATGCAGGGATGCCGTGCCAGCGGGAGAGGAAACGCTTGAGCACCTCTTCGGAGGCTGTGCGTGCATTCTGGGCATTGTCAAAGTAAATGCGCACGCGGTAGCCGCTTATGGTGCGGGAAGGATTGGATGAGATGAAGCTGCGCATGGCATCCGACACGGCATCCGTCTGGCGGATGGAGATGTCAGCGCCACCCCCCGTGCGCGAAGGCATGATGTCGAATATGCTCCTGCCCACAAGGGAGGAATCGAGCACGGCAGCCTGCCTGTACACCACCGAATCCCTCACCTGAGGACCGGTCTGTGCGGCTGCACATATGGCTGATGCCGCAATGGCGGCAACAATTGTCAAAAGTCTTTTCATTTCAAACCTTCCATTAGTCTTGAAAGCGGTACCTGTACCTTGTCAACATCCTTTCCGATACCGTTCTTGAGGGTCCCGTGCGCGTGCACATCAAGCGTGAACTCGTCCGGATCAAAGCCGCCGGCAAGCGAAATCACGTCAAAAAGCGACACTCCGCTGCTGAGCGAAAGATTGCCCTTGACCATGTATGTCTCCGTGCTCTTGCGGTTCAGGGTGACAGGGTCGGCGCTGAACACGGCAAATTCCGTACCTTTCCTGTAGATGGTACCGGAAATATCTGAAACAGTGATTTTTACCGATGGATTGCAGACTGTCAGCGCAAGGACGACATCCACGCCCCTGAGTCCTGCGGGGGAAATCTCCTCAATCTTGTAGTCCTGCAGGGAAATGTCCCCGATCCTGGAAGCTGCGCAGCCCGTAAGCATCAAAAGCCCAGTCAATGCTGCCAAAAATGCAATTCTGTTCCTCATAATTGGACAAAGATATGAAAAAATCGTAACTTTGGACAATGAACAACCAAACATTTACAATGCCACAGAAGAAGATTTACATAGAGACCTACGGGTGCCAGATGAATGTGAACGATACCGAAGTGATTTTTTCCATAATGGGCCGCGAGGGCTATGAGAGGACCGAGGATATGGCGCAGGCGGATGTCATTCTTGCCAACACCTGCTCCGTGCGCGACAATGCCGAGCAGAGGATACGCGGACGCATAGAGCAGTTTGCGGTCGCAAAGAAAAACCGGCCGGGCACGCTTGTGGGCATTGTGGGATGTATGGCGGAGAGGCTCAAGGACGCCCTTCTGGACAGCGGGAAGGTGGACATTGTCGCAGGTCCCGACTCATACAGGACTCTCCCGCAGCTTGTGCGCGAAGCTTCGGAAGGCCATCCGCAGATCAATGTGATCCTCTCCCGCGAAGAGACCTACGGCGACATCACCCCGGTGCGCATCGACAAAAACGGGGTGTCGGCCTTCATCTCCATAATGCGCGGATGCAACAACGTATGTTCCTACTGCGTAGTGCCCTACACAAGGGGAGCCGAGCGCAGCCGCGACCCTCAGACCATCGTGCGCGAGGCCTGCGACGTGTTTTCCAGGGGCTACAGGGAAGTGACGCTGCTCGGACAGAACGTGGACTCTTATCTCTGGAAAGGAGAGGACGGCGAGCAGGTGGATTTCGCGTCGCTGCTCGAAATGGTGGCTTCGGTAAGCCCGCTGCTGCGTGTGCGTTTCTCCACCTCCAACCCGCAGGACATCAGCGACAAGGTGCTCTATGTGATGCGTGACCATGACAATATCTGCAAGCACATCCACCTTCCGGTGCAGTCCGGTAGCAATGTGATGCTCGAAAAGATGCGCAGGCGCTATACAAGGGAATGGTATCTCGACCGCGTGGAGAAAATCCGCGAGGTACTGCCAGAGTGCGGCCTGACCACGGACGTTATTGCCGGCTTCTGCGGCGAGACGGAGGAGGACCACCGCGAGACTCTCTCGCTGTTTGAGCAGGTGTGCTTCGATACCGCATTCATGTTCTATTATTCGGAACGCCCGGGCACCCTTGCCGCGAAGAAATATGCCGACGACGTGCCGGTTGAAGAAAAGACGCGCAGGCTCAACGAAATCATCGCCCTACAGGGAAAATGCTCGCTGAAAAGCTACACCGCCGACATCGGAAAGACCTTCAGGGTACTCGTGGAAGGCCCGTCGAAAAAGAATCCGGAAGAGCTGTGCGGCAGGGCATCCAACAACAAGATGTGCGTATTCCCCGACAGCAGGCACAGGGCAGGCGACTATGTGGACGTAAGGGTGGTATCGGCCACCAGCGCCACCCTGCTCTGCCAGCTGGTGCAACCTTCCGGAGAAGCAACAACCTGATCCCATCATAATGAAAACGGTACTGTCCATACTTTTTATCCTGCTGATTGCGGGCAGTGTGCTCGTAATTGTCTCGGACAAGGGCGATTCCGGAAGGAAAATCGCCTGGCTGCTCATCATCACGGTGCTGCCGGTCATCGGCATCATCCTGTATCTGCTGGTGGGGCTCAACTACCGCCACCACTGGATCTACAACATGAGGTACAAAAAGTATCTGGACTATCTTCATGAGAATATGACCCCGGAGCTGCATGCCCTCCTGTTCGAAGGCTCTCCGGAAAAGCTGCCGCAGGACTGGAGGGCCCTGTCGGAGATGATGCAAAGGACTTCGAACGTGCCTGTCACATCGGGCAATGACGTGGAAATCATCACCAACGGCCACCGCAAGTTCAACGCCCTGATGCGCGACCTCGAAAGGGCACAGCAGTCCATCCACATCGAGTACTTCCATTTCGGCAACGATTCGGGCGGAAAAGCCATCAGGGATATGCTTATGAAGAAGGCATCGGAAGGTGTGGAGGTGAGGTTCATCCACGAGAACATAGCCAATTTCCCGATAATGCCCGGGTACTACAACCAGATGAAGAAATCAGGGGTGCAGGTGCAGAAATTCACCAATCCGAGAGCCCACATCATCAATCTTGTGACCGCGCTCAACTACCGCAACCACAGGAAAATAGTCGTAATCGACGGCAAGGTCGGATACACCGGAGGGATGAATGCCAACAACCACTATTTCCTCACCTGGAGGGACACCCACATGCGCATCACGGGCAAGGCAGTGGCAAGCCTCCAGCTGGTCTTCCTGTCTTCGTGGATTACGGGGAAGGGCAGCCTGTCAAGACCTCTGCTTTCGTATTTCCCGCAGGCGGGCCTTTCCGATGCCGAAGCCGCCGCCCTGTCGCTCGGGGATGCACCGACTCCATATGCGGACAGGGCCATCTCCGAGATTATCCGGTGCGATGTGCCCTATGTGGCCACGGAAGATGCCATTTGCGGCAGGATGGACATAATGGCAAGACATCAGGTACTGAAGGACAAGATGATACAGATTGTGCCGGACGAAACGGACGCCATGTGGCCGTCAATCAGGATGAGCTACGAATGGGTAATACAGCACGCGAAGAAGTACATCTGGCTCCAGACACCGTATTTCGTGCCGCCGGATCCGGTCCTGAGCGCGATGAAGGTGGCGGCAATGAGCGGGGTTGACGTGCGCCTGATGGTCCCGGAAAAGGCCGACAACATACTTGTAAGGCCTGTCAACGAGTCATATTATGCCGAATGCCTCGAGGCCGGGGTGAAGATTTACCTGCGGAAAGGGGAATTCTGCCACGCCAAGACATTCGTGTGCGACGACTATCTCTCCAGCATCGGCACTGCCAATATGGACTTCAGGTCCTTCGAGCTCAATTTCGAAGACAACGGATACATTTTTGACGGGGAGACCGCCCTATTCAACAAAGCCCTGTACCTCAAGGATATAGAGCAGTGTACAGAGCTCGACCCCCGGACATGGGAAAGGCGTCCGCTGCGCAAGCGTTTCATCCAGAGCCTGATGCAGCTGTTTGCCCCGCTGCTTTAGGCCCGCTTTGGACGGCTCAGATTTTTCCCTGTTCCCCGAGATAGCTGTCCTTGAATCCGAGGAAATAAAGGACTCCGTCAATGCCGATGGTGTTGATGGACTGCCGTGCGTTTGCGACAACCCTCGGCTTTGCGTGGAATGCGATTCCCAGGCCGGCCTCCGAGAGCATCGGGAGGTCGTTGGCCCCGTCTCCCACGGCAATCGTCTGGGCCAGGTTGACCTTTTCCATCTGGGCTATGAGCCTGAGCAGCTCGGCCTTCCTGTGGCCGTCCACTATGTCGCCCACATACCTTCCGGTCAGGCGGTTGTCCTCCCCGATTTCAAGCTCGTTGGCAAAGACATAGTCAACACCGTACTTTTTCTGGAGGTATTCACCGAAATACGTGAATCCTCCGGAGAGGATGGCTATCTTGTAGCCGCAGGTCTTGAGGACCTTCATAAGCCGGTCAACTCCCTCCGTAATAGGCATGTTCTCGGCTATTTCCCGCATCACGGAGGCATCGAGGCCCTTGAGCAGCGCCACCCTGCGGGTGAAACTTTCCCTGAAGTCGATTTCGCCGCGCATCGCGCTTTCGGTGATTTCCCTGACCTGTGCGCCCACTCCGGCACGCTCGGCAAGCTCGTCGATGCACTCGGTCTGGATCAGGGTAGAGTCCATATCGAAGCATATGAGCCTGCGCATCCTGCGGTACATATTGTCCTTCTGGAGCGAGAAGTCGATGCCCATCTCGGAAGACAGGCGCATCAGCTCTGCCTGCATCGAATTGCGGTCGGCGGGAGTGCCCCTGAGGGAGAACTGTATGCACGCCCTGGCGCTCTCCGTCGGGCATTTTATGCTCATACGGCCCGTCAGGCGGACAATGGAATCGATATTGAGTCCCTGCGAGCATATGATCGAGCTTACAGCCTCTATCTGGCGTGCCGAAAGCGTCCTTGCGATGACGGTCAGGATGTAGCGGTTCTTGCCCTGGCGCTGCACCCAGGCTTCGTACTCATCGTCCGTGACGGGTGCGAATCCTATGTTGACGCCGAGGTCGGTCGCCTTGAAAAGGAGCTCCTTCATCACCTGTCCCGACGAGGCTTCATCGATTCTGATGAGTATTCCGAGGCTCAGCGTGGCGTGGATGTCCGCCTGGCCGATGTCGAGGATCTGCGCATCGTATTTTGCAAGTACGCCCATTATTTCGGAGGTGAGGCCGCTGCGGTCCTTACCGGTGATTCTTATAAGAATCTGCTCCTTTTGTCCCATCGTTCGTTCTGTTTGACAATATTATGCGAATATAAGAAAAAATATGCTTTTGCTTGCTAAATTGAAAAAACGGATATACCTTTGACGCGAATTTTAAAGACACTGAAACCTATTCTCCAGCCGGACTGCAGAGTTGATGATTGCTGACCACAGCTGTTTCTATTAGTTTTTGTTTTTGAAATATCGTTGCCGGAAGCATTGCAGGATTTCAATCCAGCATCCGTTTGGCGTCTGCCTGTGGCAGTGCCTCCCGACTGCTCCCCGGTAAGCCATATTAACCAACATTATTAACTAATAAAAAAACGTATGGAGAATACTAAAAGATTCTTTGCTCTTGCCCTGTTGTTGGGTGGGGTGATTATCCCTGCAACGGCATCCGCCGCATCCTCGGGCAATGATGCACAGGCTGTTCCTGCAGCAGTGGCATCTCAGCAGCAGAAAACCGTCAAGGGCGTCGTTGTCGACGAGCAGGGCGTTCCGGTCATCGGAGCCAGCATCCTTGAGAACGGTCTTACTGCCAACGGAGTCATCTCCGACATCGACGGCAACTTCAGCATCAATGTGCTCCGGGCTCCAATCTTGTAATTTCCTGCATCGGTTACAACACTGTGACCATCCCTGTAGGAAACGAATCCCAGATTACCGTCGTCCTCTCCGAGGACACCAGGCTTCTCGACGAGGTCATCGTCATCGGTTACGGTACACAGAAGAAATCCGACGTGTCCGGTTCCGTTGCCACCGTTTCGGGTGAAAAACTCAACAATATCCCTACCGCAAACGCCGAGGCTGCCCTCCAGGGTATGGCCCCGGGTCTTTCCGTCAATTTCGGAAGCGGCGGTGCAGGTACCTCCGCAACCCTCCAGGTGCGTGGTGTGACCTCTTGGGGTGATGCTGCTTCCGGACCGCTCGTAATCATCGACGGTGTGCCTGGCGACATGTCCTACCTCAACCCTGAGGACATCA
>CAMBMK010000048.1 GCA_945868745.1 uncultured Bacteroidales bacterium | reverse complement strand
AGGCTGCAGCAGGAATCTTTGCACGAAGTGGAGTTTTCCGAAAGAATCTCCACCGCCTTTGCGACGGCAAGTGCTACAGCAATCGGCTCAGTGCATCCGAGAGCAGGTTTCACCTCTTTGTGGATGAGTTCGATGAGTTCTTTCTGACGTGGTGTCATTGTTCGAAAAATTTTAGTGTTGTGGTAAGAAGTTTCTCAATATCGGATTCATTTTCAAGTGTCTCAATCGGGAAACCGAAGGAAATGGCCCTGTATGAACCCTTGTCGCAGCAGACTGCTGCTGAAATGTTGGTGTCTTTGTAGCGCAGGAAGGTGTGCGATTTCTTCCCGGCAGGGGAGAGCCCGTCCGGAGTCTCCACGCAGTAAATCCTCCCGTTGGGCACGGAGGCAAAACCCATCTGTGGCGGAAGTCCCTGAAGGTCAATGCCCTTTACCCTTACGGGCCAGACCTTTCCGCTCCGGCTGGCATAGTTGGTCCTCCATCTCCAGCCGAGCACTTCCTCCGCAAACTTTTTGGCTCCTGCCCGGTAGGTGCTGTCCGGGGAAACGGGATAGACCCTGTCCCAGATGTCAGTCCCGATATTTGATCCGGAGACTATGATGTTGCCTCCCTCTCCGGCAAATGTCCTGATTGCCTGCTGGAGCCCTTCCGGGAATACCCTGAACCTTTCAGGAAGTCCTTCGCCCGAGGTCGTGGTGACCTGTTTTCCGCAGATTATGTCCACTGCGGTGTATCCTTTCCCGGACGGATTGCCCTCAAAAGCATCGGCTCCCATGGAGCAGAAGGAGTATCCGCAGGCAAGAAGGGCCTTTCCGTGGATGAACGGGTAGTCGAAAGTGTTGCCCGCTGACCGGATGCCGGCCCCGTCCGCATATGAGGCCCCGAATCCCGGGTTGTCGTCGTGCTCCCACTGCATATCCCTGCGGTACTGGTACATCTGCCCGGCAAACGTGATATCCTCTCCGTACGGCACTCCTCCGTCAAGTGACATGTCGAAGCCCGCATAATCTGGTGTGTCAAACCAGGCTGGTGCTGAAACTCTTGTGAAATTATTGACTATCAATACTGTACCCTTGCTCTCGCGCGGAATGCCCACGCTCAGGATTTCCGAAGGAAAACTGCGCCCCCCGGCATTGAATGCTTCCACCCTGAAACTGTAGATGTGGCCCGGGACAAGTGACATGCTTGCTCCCGTCTCCCTTACTACCATACCTTTGCCGAAGGCCCCGCCGTCCTCCCTCACATACAGGATATAGCCCTCAGGGGTAGCCGTAGGCTCGGTTTCATCAATGGCAGGAGACCAGTTGAGCTCCACCTTGCCGTTGTCGATTACGGCCGAAAAATTGTTGACCGGCAGGGGCTGGACGCTGTACGGACATCCGTAGCGGTTGCTCAAAAACTTCAGAATGCCCTTGTAAACGGCCCTGCCCACATCGAAGCGGAACGCCGGGTCAAGGGCATATTTCATGTCTGCAAAATTCTGGTGCGAAAGCAGTTCCAGTATCATCCCCGGCACCCCGGTCGTGCGGCATTCGCTGTAGGAACGGTCGGTCAGCTCCCTGCGTGACCACAGCGGATTGTATTTTGTGCGGATATCCCCAACCACCTGGCTCTGGACAAAGTCGCACAACTGCCTTGCAGCCATACGGTCGGACCCGTCGGCATATTTCCGGCTCCCGTCCGCAAGAAGGGTATAGATTGCGAGCGAGCCCACTATGGAATCGTCCGGAGTCACGCCGGCATCGGTATGGAAGGCAAGCGAACAGTCGAACGGGATGCCCAGCCCCTTCTGCTTGGGATTGACCCCCGAGCCGCCTGAAAGGTACTGCACCCACGCCCCCCTGTCGGCAAAATCATTGGTGTAATCGCCCTCGTGCTGGCGTGTTACGGTCGTATCGATGCCCGCCATCTGCATCCAGTACAGCGCCCCTTCCATATATGCAGGCATCCCCGATACTGTCCATTCCTCCTTCGGGATATCCTTGCATCCGCGCGCAAGCCTGCCCATTCCTCCTCCGAACTTCACTGCATCGGCGCACACTACGGCCCCTTTCTCTTCCCTGAAGCCCTCCGGAGTGGAATTGTCGAGCGTCACGCTGTACTCTCCCTCAGGGTCAAACCCGAAGGTGCCGAGATAGATCCATGTCCCGCCGCCCATCTTCTGGTTGACCGCAAACTCCGTGGTGCCGCCGGCATGACGGACTGTGTATCGGGCCGCCTGCGAACTGTTGGGAAAAGTCCTGTAGGAGACATACACGGCATATTTCCCGCTTTCCCTGATGTCAGGCGTCCATACTGCTCTCGCCGCCTTTTTCGACGACACCTTCGCCGTCCTTACGGTACCCATGGTGAAGGGATTGTCATTGCCGATATACACTTCTTTTGCATCGGCGAATCCGACGCCCCCGTCTTCCCATTTCCCGTATTCGCGGTATGTGCCCCTTGTCCTGACAAGGTCGTCCCTTTCCCCTTCGAATGCCCTGTCGTTGTCGCATATGGACTCATTCGCCTGGATGTCCCTCTCCCTCGGGGTCATCACATAGGCCCCGGCATTTTCAAGCATCGGAATCAGGAAAGGAATCACGAAACCCTGCGTCAGCATATCCTCGCAGGTCGTGAAAAGAAGCGGCCTCTGCCATCTCCAGCAGCCTGTATTCTCATCAAAAAACCTTCCGTGGCTCTGCCATACGGCAAGATTGCGCCCGGAAAGGCCCCTCGGGAACTCCATTCCGCCTATTTCCCTTACCGGGGAGATGCGCTCCGGGTCCCTGACCCTGAATGCCGATTCCCCGGCCGAGCCGTCATACCGGAGGGGTTCGGTCACAAGGTTCTCCAGCTGGCTTTTTTTCGAATAGATACGTCCCACAGAGCAGTTGGAATACCCTTTGGGCATCAACGAGGCCATGGTATTGCGGAGCCACTTGATGTCATCCTTTGTCCATGGCATGTCCGCGAGGGCATCGTTGAAATAAAAATCAAGCACCGAGCCCCTTTTCAGGACGTTTTTCAGCTTCAGCTCCCCGGAGACGGTGTTCCTTTCCTGCAGGAGCACCGATACGGAGTCGCATACCGGGGTGAAATCCCTGATGATCCTGCTCTGCGCTGCGCATACTACGGCGGTCAGCGCGAATGCTGCACCCAGAAACAACCTTTTCATCTCTCTCCGCCCTTTTTGGACATTTTTGAAATGTCATATATGAGCACGCATATGCAGCTGAGTGCAAGCGCGAGGGCATCGGCCCTGAAATCGTTGATGTCGCACTGCCTTGTGGGGGTCAGTGACTGGATGACCTCCGTGGCGGCGGCAACAATGCATCCCGCGACAAAGGTACACACAATGAAAACCACCGAGTGCCACGGCTTTACCGTGATCCTGTCAAATACTCCGAAAACAAGTACGGGAAAAGGCAGGAACATGCAGAAATGTCCAATCTTGTCTTTCGGTATGCCCCACAGGGTACCGCCCAGATCCGGCCCGTTGCTGAAAGAGCCGAAGCACAGGATGCATATTCCTATGATATACAGCACAAGGAGTATCCTCCAGACTGTCTTTCCCTTGTCTGCCATAATGATTTCCTCCGCTTATAAAATCTAAAGACTCTGCATGTCATTGAGTTTCCTGTAGTAACCGCCCTGCCGCAGAAGCTCCTCGTGCTTTCCGCGCTCCACGATTTCACCGTCCTTCATCACAAGGATTTCGTCCGAATTCTTGATGGTCGAAAGCCTGTGGGCTATCGCAATGGTGGTGCGGGTGGACATCAGGTGGTCAAGTGCCTCCTGCACAAGCCTTTCGGACTCCGTGTCAAGGGCTGCCGTAGCCTCGTCCAGAATAAGGATAGGAGGATTCTTCAGGATGGCCCTTGCAATGGAAATCCTCTGCCTCTGGCCTCCGGAGAGCTTCATGCCCCTGTCTCCGATGTTGGTGTCGTAACCTTCTTCCTTCTCCATTATGAAGTCGTGGGCGTTGGCGACCTTTGCCGCAGCGATGACCTGCTCCCTTGTCGCGCCCTTCACTCCGAAGGCTATGTTGTTGAAAATGGTATCATTGAACAGGATAGGCTCCTGGTTGACATAGCCGATGAGATTGCGCAGGTCGCGGAGCGACACATCCCTGATATCAGTCCCGTCAATCGTGATGCTGCCTTCCGAGACGTCATAGAACCTCGGGATAAGGTCCACGAGTGTGGTCTTTCCTGCTCCCGATTCGCCGACTATTGCAACCGTAGTGCCCTTGGCTATGTCCACATTGATGTTCCTCAAAACTTCCTTCCCGTCTTCATACCTGAATCCCACATTGTGGATCCCGATGCCTTTGTCCAGGCCTTCGAGAGGGGCCGGGCGGTCAGTCTCCGAGATAGGATTCTCCGCATTGAGTATCTTGTCGATCCTCTCCATCGAGGCAAGTCCCTTCGGGATGGCGTAACCGGCCTTGGAAAAGTCCTTGATCGGATTGAGGATACTGTAGAGGATGACCATATAGAAAATGAACGACGAGGCATCGATAGGGGCCTGGTTGCGCATGATGAGGGTGCCTCCGAACCAGAGGACTATGGCAATCAGGCAGGTGCCGAGAAACTCGCTCATCGGGTGTGCCAGGGCCTGGCGGGTGGAAACCTTCCCGGTCTTTACGCGCAGGGCCTCGGTGACATCCCCGAAACGCGACGACATTGTCTTTTCGGCGGTGAATGCCTTGATCACCCTGAGGCCGCCGAGGGTCTCCTCGACCTGGCTCATGGTGTCGCTCCAGAGCTCCTGTGCCTGGAGGGATTTCTTCTTGAGCTGCCTTCCGATGACTCCCATCGCCCATCCGAGGACAGGGACCACGAGAAGGGTGAAGATTGTCAGCTCCCAGCTGACGTAGATGAGTGTGGCAAAGTAGATTATGATGAGGATAGGATTTTTGACCAGCATGTCCAGCGAGCTCATTATGGAGCTCTCGACCTCACCCACGTCGCCGCTCATCCTGGCGATGATGTCGCCCTTGCGTTCCTGCGAAAAGAAACCGAGCGGAAGCCCCATGATCTTGTCGTAGAGCTGTCTGCGGATGTCCCTGACCACTCCGGTGCGGATCGGGATCATCACCGCCGAGGAGCCGAAGTAGCACGACGTCTTGAGAAGCGTCATGAATCCGAGCGCCGCGCAAAGGATGAGCAGGGTTTCCGAACCACCGATTGTCACGATCAACTGCTGCACCTCAAAGTACATATTGTTCATAATGATCTGCTTGAACGACATCCCTGCGCTGTCCCACGGGATAAATTCATAGACCGAGCTGTCGAGCTTGAACAGGATGTTGAGCACCGGGATGATCAGCGTGAACGAGAACACGTTGAACACCGCCGAAAGCACGTTCAGCACCACAGACCATGCGAGGTAGCCCTTATATGGGGCCACATATCTCCTGATTACCTTGAAAAATTCTTTCATTTCCTTCAGATTACTCTTTCAAGCCAGTGGAAAAGCAGCCATACCCTCTTTTTGAGTACTCCCAGGTCAAGGGTGGACGCAGTGTCCCTGGTCTTGTTGTTGTTCATAGTTATGCCGGAGGTGAACATCACCGCGGGTTTTCCGTGTTCGATGAACACCTTCTGTTCGGACACCACGCTGTAGAACAGCCTTGTGAAGTCCCTGCTGCCGTAATAGTCAAATCCAAGGTCAAGCCCGATTTTGTATTTGCTGTTCATCGAGGTGAGCGAAGACCTGTAGAAATCGGATCTGGCATCGGAAAGCATTATAAGATACTCGCCGTTGCCCTCATGCAGTGGAGCCATCGAGGAGCCTATCTGGTCGAGGTTGACCATGAGCATGATGTCGTCCGCCGTGATGGTAGTGCCGCTTGCCGGATCCTTCAGCGAACCGCCGGAAACGGTGTTCCACAATTCCTGCGCCCCCCTCATGTTGAGATGCTTCCCGTCCAGGGCGACAAAGATGATGTTCTTTCCATAAACCTTGCCATAGCGCATCATGGCGCCGATCATGGAGGCGGAGCCGAGCATTGCCGCGACACCTGAGGCATTGCTGTCGGCACCGGGATACATCGCCCCGTCAAGGATCCCGAGCCCGTCGTAGTGCGCCGCAATTATTATGTAGGGCTTTGCACTTTTCTTTCCTCCTGAGGGAAGGAGCCCGATCAGGTTGCGCCCGATGCGTCCGTCGTGGGCCATGAAGCTGCGGGAATAGCTTTCCCCGAAGGGCAGGATGCCAAGCCCGGCGAACTGCCGTTCAATCCAGAATGCAGTTTCCACGGCCCCTCTGCTCCCTGTGGCACGACCTTCGCAAAGGGTGTCGGTCAGGAACTCGATCTGCCTTCCCAGGGTGTTCTCGGTGACGATATTGTGGGTAATCTCGCTTCCGACCATCCTGATGACCTTTTGCACGTCGTCTCCGCCCTCCTGGAGGGCGCGGGCTGATGCATCAGCTGAAACGGCAGAAAAAAACGCCGCAAGGACAATTGCAAATATGATGGATGAATTATTCGCCGTTTCCAAAATTTCGGTTGTATATTTGTAACCTTCAAAGTTAGTCATATTTTATCAATGAAACAAACTGCAAGATACCTGACCCTGGTTTGTGGCCTTCTCCTTCTCTGTACGGCGGTCCGTGCCCAGTACGACAAGGACGAATTCCTCTTCAGGGGCCGCAGGCTTCTCGCTGACGGAAAGTATTCACAGTCAATCGAAAACTTCAATATTCTCGTCCAGCTCGATTCCACCGACTACGTAACATATTTCTTCCGCGGCATCGCAAAATACAATCTCGGGGACATCAGGGGCTCACGCCGTGACTTCGATGCTGCCGTGCGCCTCAACCCCGTTTTCACCTCCGGCTACCATTACCGGGCGATCACGGAGAACCGCTCCGGAGAGTATGACAAGGCCCTGGAGGACCTTGAGAAGGCGATTTCCCTCCGGCCGGGCTACAATGCCCTGTATTACACCAGGGGAGTGACCTATTTCCTTTCACAGCAGTTCGAAAGTGCCGTGAAGGATTTCGACAGATACATAAGGAAAGAGCCCAAGGACCCTTCGGCATATCTCAACCGCGGTGCCGGCCATCTCTTTCTCGGGGACACCCTCAAGGCGCTCACGGACTACAACAAGGCGATTTCCCTTGACCGTAATGAACCTGACGGATATGTGCGCAGGGCGAGGCTCTATGCGGCGCAGAACCGGTTTGAAGAGGCCATTGCCGACATGGATATGGCCATATCGAAGGATACGTCCAATACCTACGCCTATTTCAACAGGGCGCTGATGTATTATGAGACCTCGGACTACAACTCTGCTATGGCCGACCTCAACAGGGTGCTCAGGGACGAGCCCGGCAATGCGCTGACCCTCTACAACAGAAGTCTCATCCACGCCCAGGTGGGCAATTTTGAAGATGCGCTCTCCGATATGGACAGGGTCATCAACATCAATCCCAACAATGTGCTGGCCTATTTCAACAGGGCTTCGTTCTTCGTGAACATGAGCCGCTGGCAGGATGCCCTCGAGGACTATGACAGGGCAATCGAACTGTATCCCGATTTTGCAAAGGCCTATATGAACAGGTCGTATGTGGAGAGTATGCTCGGAATGAAAAAGGAGTCGAAACGGGACTATGATACTGCACGCCGGAAGATTGAGGAATACCGCAAGGCAAATTCCGATGCTTCAGGGTCGTTTGCCGACACGACCAGGAAATACAGCTCCCTGATTGCCCTCGACGCGGAATTTGCAAGGAATGACTTCGACAACGAACTCCTCCAGCACAGGGACGTGGACATAAGGCTGCGGCCCCTGTACCGCTTTGCAATGGTCCAGAGCAGCGACAATACCCGTTACGCCCTCAGCAACAGATATGAAAATGCGTTGATAGACAGGTTTGTGGCCACTTCTCCGGTCCCTGTTGCCGTGCTCCCTTCGGATGAGGCAGGATATGTCCCGGGGGAGGAGGTCTATGCAGAGCTTGCCGGGGCTTCCCCGGAGGTGTCAAAGGCGCGTATCGAATTCCTGAAGGGACTGTATGAGGTCGGAGGCAGGCAGTACAATTCGGCGCTCAATTATTATGACCGCTCGATAGACTATCTCCAGTCAGACAATTACGAGCATCTCTACCAGGCTTTCTACCTGATGAACAGGGCTGTGCTCCGTGCCGACATGATTGATTTCATTTCGTCCATAGAAAGCAATGTCCAGACCCTGAGCATCGACGAGAAGGGGACTTCGCGTGCAAGGGTGAAGGACCGTACCGTGCGCACCTATGACTATTCGGAGGCCCTTGAGGACCTTGTGGCGGCTTCGATTACAGTAGAAGACATCCCTTATATCCATTATAATCTCGGCAACATCTATGTGCTTTCGTCAATGCTTGTGGAGGCGATAGGCAGCTATACCAGGGCGCTGGAGCTCTATCCTGCGATGGGAGATGCCTATTTCAACCGCGGGCTCGTGCAGATTTTCCTCAAGGACAAGGAGAAGGGCTGCATAGACCTTTCCCGCGCGGGAGAGCTCGGAGTGGGGGATGCCTACAGTGTCATCAAAAAATACTGCGAAAAAGAACAATGATAAAGGCTATAGTATTCGATCTCGGAGGCGTGCTTGTCAATCTCGACCTCGACATCTGCATCAGTACATTCAGGAGCGTTCTCGGCTATGACTCCATAACCGAAATTCTCGACCCATACCATCAGAAGGGCATCTATTCCGACCTCGAGGAGGGGCTTCTCTCTCCGGACGGATTCCGTGCTAAGATACTTGAAGGCTCCCGCCCGGGAAGCCGGCCGGAGGATGTGGACAGGTGCATGGAGTCCCTGCTGACGGGAATGGATATGGAGAAAGTCCCTCTTCTTCAGGAGCTTGCAAGGCAATATCCGCTCTATCTCCTGACCAACAACAACCCCATCTCCATGGCAAGGTGCCACAAGGCATTCGAGGAGGCGGGGCTTGACTGGAAATCCGTCTTCAGGGATGAATTCATTTCGTGCGAGATGAAGATGCTCAAGCCTTCACGTGGGATATTCGAGGAGACGGTACGCCGTGTGGGGGTGGATGCATCCGAAATCCTTTTCATCGACGATTCCCCGATGAATGTTGAGGGCGCCCTCGCATGCGGCATCAGGGCAGTGCGTTACAGGCAGGGGGAAGACCTCGACGCCGTCATCCGTAAAGCAATCGTGGAGGAGGCTGCCGATGCTTAGGTTCCTGAGTTTTCTGAGCGGGAGTTTCGGAAACTGTTATCTGCTTGAAGAGGATGGCCACTGCATCCTGATAGATGCCGGAGTAAGTCTCAGGGCGATGAAAAAGGTCCTTGAGGCGGAAGGCTTTGACAAGGGATGCTACAATGCCGTACTTGTCACACACGACCACAACGACCATATCCGCAATCTCAATACATACTGCAAACGCCAGCCGCGTCCCGTGTGGGCCACTCCGGAGCTGTACCGTGCGCCGAAAATGAGGTGCGACCATATCCAGGAGTGCCGCAACGTGCTTTCGCCCGGCTGGAATCCGGTTGACGGCTTTTCCGTAAGGTATTTTGTCGTGCCCCACGATGCCACCCAGACAGTGGGCTATGCCATCTGCTCCCCTTCGGGCCACCGTTTCGTGCTGATTACCGATTCGGGCAGGATGACCGGCGAGGCCCTGAATTTCGCCAGCCAGGCTGATACGGTGGTCATTGAGTCAAACTACGATATGGATATGCTTATGTCCGGACCCTATCCGCACGACCTCAAGATGAGGATCTGCCAGGGACACGGACACCTGAGCAACGACGAGTGTGCCGACGCCATACGCAGGTTCTATCATCCGGGGCTGCGCAATCTCTTCCTGTGCCACCTGAGCGAAAACAACAATACTCCGCAGAAGGCGTATGACTGTGCTCTGGAAGCCCTCGGGAGCATTGGCGTGGAAAAAGGGGCGGTCAACCTGCGTGCCTTGCCGCGTCGCGCCCCTTCTCCTATGATTGTGCTGTAGGTTGAGCGGCCTGCCGGCTAAAGGCCGAGAAGCTGCTGTATTTTCTGCGATACCTCCTGGTTGCCCTGTACTCCCATAAAATCCTGTGAATGAGGTCCGTAAGCGAAGAGCGGAACAGGGATCGGGGTGTGGTTGTACGAAGAGAACACTCCTCCGATAGAGCCGGTGGAAGGGTCTCCCTTGCTGCTGAGGGTGAGGCCTCCCGTCTCGTGGTCTGCAGTGATGATGACAAGGGTGTTGCCGTCCTTGTCCGCAAACCTGATTGCTGCCTCGACTGCCTTGTCAAAATCAAGCACTTCCTTCACCATAGGCTCAAACTCGTTGGCGTGGGAGCTTTTGTCTATCCTCGCTCCCTCCACCATAAGGAAGAAACCCTTCTTTTTTGAGGTGCGGCGGGCCGAGAGATACTCTATGGCATATTCTGTTGTGGCAGGCAGGAAGTCTCCGCGACCCTCCTTCATCGACTGCGTCTCGGTTTTCGGTGGGAAATACCCGAGTTTCACGGCTTTTTCTGCTGCCGGGTCATTGAGGTCGGCCACAACCGTGAATGCTTCGCGGATTGCTTTTTGGGTATCCTCCTTCATTCTTTCCATCTTTTCCCTGCTGCCGGCGGAAACGAATGACAGGGGGCTTGAAGGGAGGTCAGCCCATATCTCCTCTGTCATATTACGGTCCTTCTGGTGGGCAAAGAATGCTGCAGGTGTCGCGCCGTTGAGGTCGTCGGTGGAAATCACGCCGCTTACTATTCCTTTGACCGCAGCCTTTTCCGGGATGTTGGCAAGAGGCCTGTCGTCAACATCGACTCCGATTGCATAATTGTGGGTCTTGTGCCCTGTGGCATAGGCTGTCCCCGATGCTGCGGAATCGGTCGTGTAGGTGTCGGCCGACTGTGTGGTCACCCAGCCGCAGGTGCGCAGGTTGGTGATTGTCATCTCTCCGCCGTTTGCGAAATGGCCGCTTGCCAGGTGGGCGAGTCCCGTGCCGTCTCCGATGAGAAGTATCACGTTCAGAGGATTATTCTTTGCACCGTCGTATTTGAAGGACGGGGTGTATGAACCCTGTGACGGGATGTTTTCCACATTGCCTCTAACAAGTTCCTGTGCATGGAGGCCCAGCACGACTGCAACCGACAAAACGGCGCTGATGAGTAACCTTCTCATATTCTTTTGGACTTTTTTTAATTTATTTTAGATTATTTTTCTTACGAAAACAAAAAATATTCATACAAATTTGGATAATTTAAAAAAATCGCCCATCTTTGCACCGCAATAGAAATAGTTTCATATTGGTTAGTTATTAGTCATTAACTTCAGTTAGTAGTGCGGAACAGCGAAGTCGTGAGATATCGCTGTTCCGTCTTTTATAAGCATCTCCAACAGATGCCGAACTGCCCATATTCATATTCCATTTATCCCTGAACGGCTGCAACTTGGAACTCTTCTAATTTGCCCCGTTTGTAAAAGCTATGCAAAAATAGCCAAATCATTCTTATTTGCAAACCCATTTTTTGCTGTTAAACAAAAAAGTGCTATCTTTGTGGCGGGAAAGTCGTACACGACCAGCTCCCTCTGAACTCCCCCAGGGCCGGAAGGCAGCAAGGGCAGGAGGTTGTAGCGGTGCGATGTGCTA
>CAMBMK010000047.1 GCA_945868745.1 uncultured Bacteroidales bacterium | reverse complement strand
ACCTTCAGTCTGGCCGGACTTGCGTCATTGGCACGGTAATGCGGAGCATAGAGGCATTCGATCTGAACGGCAGGCGTCGAGAATTCACCATCCTGAGTGACGAAGAACTCCTCTGAAATCACAGTATCCTCCTCCGGGAAAGCATCGAAATAATAGGAGGTAACGTCCGCATGCACATCGCGGTAGCCCGACATCCTGATCATATACCATCCGTCAAGCCTGAGCGGAGACACTCCGAACCGGCAATAACCCGACAGCTGGTCCACAGGACGCAGTGCAGCCTCCCGCGGAGCCGTCAGCCGCACGAAACTGCGGTTCTCCCCGCTCCATACCCTGTACTCCGCACGGATGCGCTCTCCGACCCGCAGCACAGTCCCCGGAGCAATCTCCTCCGACACACTCCTCAGTACCCCGTCGCCATCCACCCGGCTCACCTCACGGAAGAAACGCCTCCCGACCTTCATCCCGTTGCCTGCAGCCTCAACCCCCTCCAGAGGCTTCTCAAAGGCCTTTTCCATCACAATCACCCGAGTCTCCCGCACGCCTTCGGACGCCTCGAGCACACTTGCAACAGCATCGACAAATGCCGGTGATTCATCCCACTTCTGGGTCTCCTTCTGAAGCATAAGCCACAACCTGATACCGTCGGCAACCTCCCGGCAACGCGGATTCTCCCCTCCGTGGGCAGCCATAAGGTCCGCAAGATGAGCATGTTCTCCCGCCTCACTCTCCAAGAGCCCGCGCAGAGGCATCACCAGATTGGGATAATACACCCCGCCCGAAGGATGCTCCACGGCATACTCCAGAAGCGACTCCACATCGGCACGGACCGAGGCGGCAAGGCTGCGCGTCACTTCCCCAGCTCCCCAGGCAGCGGCAAGCGAAAGACCGTCACCGGAAGCAAGCAGATTGTCCAAAGTAGTGAGCCTCATCACTTTACCCGCGACATCACCCTGCAGTCCCCTGTCACCCGAAGGCACAAGATACCCGGCAGCAAACCTGCGGAACTCCTTCATCCTTGCATCGGACTCCTTTTTGTGCCCCGGCGCAGCCTCCACGCTGAAAGGCACGGAGGCAAACATCGAGCGCACGCGCATATATCTCTCATCGGACAAAGCCCCGAACCACACCGGCCTGGAAACCCCGAACTGCACACGGTCCAGATATCTGACAGCCCCATACACCCACGAGCCGGGCTCCGACACCCTCCGCAGCGACACATCAGTCCTTGCAAAACGCTCAAGCACAAGGGCAGTGACCTGCGGATTGGAATCCATACCGGCAAACCAGGCAAAACCGCCGTCACCGTTGCGGCAAGCCATTATCCTGTCCAACAGCGCATTGTCAGACTCTTCCCGGGCAATCCGCACTCCGAGCCTATCTGCAATGCGGCGCACATACCAGGCCTCCGACAGCGACACCACATCCGGCCCCGCAGCCTCCACCTTCGAAGGCAGGGCCTCCCTGACCATATCCATCACGGAAATCCGGCTCACCTTTGCGCCATGCGCAGAACCGTTTACAAACTCTCCGCGCAGCCTTCCGAGAAGCGCCTCCTCATCCCCACCGGCAAGAAGGACAGCCGAATGCGCCTCCCTGACCTGCTGACGGGCAGAAAGCACAGGGACACTCACCTGCAGCCCGTCGGAGATACCCTCATCCGAGGTAAAGACAGCCTTTATTACAATATCGCGCGTAATCTCCCCGAGATCAAATTCCACCACGACATCCCCGCCTGCAGCAACGGCAATCCTGTGATTCTCAGCCTTCGTCGCCCCCTTTTCGCCATTTGGCGACACTCCGGCAGTCAGCACGCCGCAGACCTCTGAAGGAGTACTGTTTGACACCACGATGCTCACGACGCACCTGTCACCCTCATAGAGAAAACGCGGCTCCTGCAGCGACACTTTCACAGGCACCGTCACCACCATTTCCCGGCGGATAACGTCATTGCGCATATCCTTATCGTGGGCAAACAGCGCCACATAATAAGTCCCGAGCTTGTCCGAAGTCCTGAACCTGAAAGAAATGTCACCATTGGCGTCAGACCTCAGGAAAGGCTCAAATGCAACGGTCGATGCAAAATCCGAGCGCAGGACAGCATTTTCCAGAATACCTGAAGCATCGTCCGGACCTTCCGGCAACGCTCCCGCCATCATCGGTACCGCCTCGTCCTCCACTGCATCAAAAGCCATCATCTCATTGGTCGGCAAAGCCCTCCCGACCATCTTCCGGACAGATCTTTTCGGCACGGCATATTTGCGGAGACCGTCATCATATGACGAGACTTCCCCGCAGCCGACATATATCAACGGGGCGTCAACGGACATCTGCGCCAGCCTGACAGGCCTCCATTCATTCGGCATAAATGCATCCAAGGCCTTGTCATAGACGGCAGCCAGACATTCCGCTCCCGGGGCAGTCCTGATCCCGAAAGTATATTCAGTTCCGGGCACAGTCCTGTCCTCAAACCGCGAGAAAGCCAGAGGAAGCTCAAGTGTATGGCGGGTCCTCACAAACTGCAAGGAAAGGGACTCGCTCCTTCCGCCACGGAAATAGAACACATTCATCCTCACGGCATCGGGATACTCCTTCCTGTAGTCAAAACCTATTTCGGCCAAAGAACCTTCCCTGCTCCTGGTGCCCTCAAGACATACCGCACGCCTTTCCAGCACCTCTGCATTCTCACCGGTCAATTCCACTACGGCCCACAACGGCCCTGCGGCAGTCCCGAAAGTTGCGCAAATGCGTCCTCCCTGCTCCACCTGCTCTCCGGACGGCCTGAAATAATATTCAAACGGGACATCAAGCACTTTTGCATCCCTGCCGACCTTGAAGATACGGCACTCGAGCGAATCCGCAAGAGGGTCATCTCCTCCCGTGGACACATCAGCCTTTATTACAAACATGGAACCTTCTGCGAAAGAAAGGTCCAGAGGTTCTCCCGACTTCACGATGCCTTCCGTCAACGGCTTTCCCGCCTCATCCGAAACACTGTACCGGACATCGCAGTCAAGCGCCGTCCCTTCGGAAGAAGTCACATTGAAACGGAAGGCTGCAGACTCCCCTTCCACAAGATGATCAGGAACATAGCGATACACGTCATCTTCATCCATGACCTTGAAGCTGGCGTCCGATGTGCCCTCGATATCGATGTCGAGGTCTATGCTGCCGGAGACCCTCACCCAGGTACTGAAATCCAGGGTCTCACCCGTTGGGTCAAGGGCAGTGACCGTGACACGGTAATGCGCCCACCTTTCTTCCGGGCTGCTTGCAAACCGAAGCGAAAAAGCCCCGTCATGATCAGGCGAGACCTCACCTTCCGCAAACACCATTCCGTATTTTTCCACCTTATACGACAACTTCATGCCGGCAAGGCCGTGGCCCGTGAAACTCTCCGCCACACCTTTCACGACAATCTCGTCTCCCGGACGGCAAAGGCCCTCCACCGGCTGGAATCCGATCCGGAAAGTAGGGGCCACAAACTCATCCACCCTTACAAAAGCACTTCCCGAATCCTCTCCGCAAGAGACTTCAACCGTAAACATTCCGCCACGGATGTCCTCCGGAATGGAAAACTCACCTGCCACCGAGCCGAAAGCACTGACCTCCATTTCGGCAGAGGCAATCATATTGTCTTCAGCATCATAAAGAACTGCCTTCGCCACCTTTCCGGCTCCACAGACCCTGATGCCCCCTGTGATGTCGCCATTGTAGAAAATGCCCTTGAAACGGATTGCGTCACCGGGGTTGTATGCCCCCCTGTCAGTCATTACCCTGCAGCAGACACCGCTGTCCTGCCTTACGGAACGGAAATGTCTGAAAGGCACCCTCACCTTCCCACTTCTCATCAGAAATCCGGCCGAATCCCTCGCGGAGCACTGTATCCGGTATAATGCCGATTGGTCACCGATTGCATTGACCATCTCTTCCGGAAGCGGGGCAAACTGCTGTCCCGCAGGCACATCCCTTACGCTCACAAGCTCCCTGTCGCCTTTAAGCAAAGTCAGGTCCACCTTTTCCAAAGGTCTTCCCGTACGGGACTCCGCCACATAGATGCCGAGCCTGTTGCCGCCAAGCCTCAAAGCAGCCGACAGCCTGCTAACGACCACATGGGAGACCTCTTCAGTCCTGCCGCTGCGCACAGTGACAATATATTCTCCGTCATCCTTCCACGGCGCATCCACCCTGACAGTGTCCCCGACGTAGAAATGGGGATTGTCAACCTTCACTTTACGGGTCAGTATGCTTTTGCTCCTGCCTTCGCAAGGGAGGACTGACAGAGTAGCCGAAGAAAGGTTAATCAACACTATTTCTATGCCTTCCTCTCCTGTCGAGACACCGATGCGTTTTTCCGACAGCCTATCCATGAAGTCTCTGGCCGTCGTCAGATCCCCAGCTATGGCCTTCTCCTCTCCCCTGAGAGCCTTCCTGAAGGCCTCGGCAGATTTGCAATCCTCATAAAACTGCTCATAATCAGAAGCTTTTGCGTTATCGGAAGATGACAATCCGGAGAATCTGTGACTGAGCATACGCATCCTTGCCATCAGACCGACCGCAGTCCCGTCATACTTCCGCATCAGTTCCTCCATCACGGACGGATCGGAATCCCTGTCCGCAAGAAGAAACTCCAGGAACGCCGCTGCGGGGTATTTCCCTCCAAGCTCCGACCTCAGGCTGTCGCACTGTGCAGCACCCGCATTACGGGCTGTCATATCCCAGAGCACATATTCATAGTCGTTGGAAATGTACCTGTAGAGATTGCCGGAAAGCATGCCGGAAGTGCTGCCGCAGAACCTGTAGAAAGACTCATTGCGCGACTGCCTCAGGCGGCATCCCTCCATAGAGAGAAAAGCCTCAGCCCAGGCAGCATTCACACTGCCCCGGGACGCCTCGAAGGCATATCTGACAATCGGGTCGCCATACCGCTCCACAGCCGAGGCAAACTCCCTTTCAAGGGCATTCCTCTCCTTCCATGAACGTCTTGAGCGCACATCGGCATACTTGCACCATCCGTCATAGAAATCCCAAGCGTACCTTTTTTCAGAAGCCTCTTTTATTACAGCTTCAAGCGCTTCCGCGGCTGATGCCGGGAGGTCCTTCTCCTCACATCGCCGGTATTCTTTCCATTCATTGACGAGCCGGTGTCCCTGCGCGTCCGTTTTA
This sequence comes from uncultured Bacteroidales bacterium, assembly GCA_945868745.1. Classification (GTDB taxonomy): domain Bacteria; phylum Bacteroidota; class Bacteroidia; order Bacteroidales; family UBA932; genus Cryptobacteroides. The sequence continues at coordinate 7,149 of CAMBMK010000047.1, read as the reverse complement.
TTGTCATTTCCCATACCAATACCAAAAAGTGTCAATACTACAGCAATTAAACTTCCGAAATGTCCCATAGTAATACCATTTTCTTTGCCGCCCCGGACAGGATTCCCGCCTCACCCGTCCACGACGCGCTTAAGGCAGAGATTGTCATCTTCCCGCAGCACCCTCATACCGGCCTCCGCGGAAAAGCGGCACCGCCTCGGACACGGCAAATGTCGATCCACCGATATAAATGACCGCGTCACCGGATTCTTGCGCGGCGGCAAGCGAAAAAGCCCTGTCCACTGCCAGCGGCACGCTGTCGCATACCTCGCAGGCACTCCTGTCGCCCCCGGCAGACAGATAGCGCTCCATTACCCTCGAGGCAGGAAGCGCCCTCGCCGTGGAGGGTGTCGTGAAAATATAACGGGCAGCCCGCGGCATAAGCGGAAGGATGGCATCAAGGTCCTTGTCGGCCATTACCGCATAGACGATGACCATTGGCCTGTGCATTGCCTCAAGCTGGGCGAAATTGCCCCGGAGGGCGTGCGCATTGTGACCTATATCACAGATTGTCAAAGGTTTCCTGCAGAGCATCTCCCACCTGCCGTGGAAATCCGTACGCTGCGCGGTGTGCACAAGCGCGTCAGCGGTCTTATCCGCATCAGGATTGCCCACAAAAAGAGGGAGCGCAGTCAGCACCGTCCGCAGATTCTTTTCCTGACAGGAACCCTGGAGGTCCATCGCCTCCAGTATCCTTCCCCTGCTGTCCCACAGCCACGGCTGCGAATCCTCCGCAAAATGGACGGGAGCGCAGTTTTCCGATGCCGCATGCTCAAATACTGGACGTGTCTGCGGAAGGGCCTCCCCTATCACGACAGGCACTCCCCTCTTGATTATGCCCGCCTTTTCACCGGCTATCTTTTCAAGGGTATCGCCGAGCAGGTCGCAATGGTCGAGGCCGATGGATGTAATCACGGAAAGGTCCGGAGTGACTATGTTGGTACTGTCCAGACGGCCTCCGAGCCCCACCTCGAGCACGACTGCGGATGCCCCGCATTCGGAAAACCATTTCATCGCCATTCCGGTGGTAATCTCGAAAAACGAGAGCGAAAGCCCCTCGAACACCTTGCGGTATGTGACGATAAAATCATATACCCAGGCCTTGTCCGGCATCCGGCATCCTCCGCTTCCCACCATCTTCATCCTTTCGCGGAAATCCCTGATATGCGGTGAGGTGAAAAGCCCCGTCTCCATCCCAAGGGCCGCGAGCGAGGAGGCGAGCATGCTCGACACGGAGCCCTTGCCGTTGGTCCCCGCAACATGTATTATCCGATAATCATTCTGCGGGTTGCCCAGCTCGTGGGCAAACTCGTGCATCCTTTCCAGTCCCGGTTTGTAGGCATTTGCAAACGGTACGTTCTGGACCGAAGGGAACCTCCTGAAAAGCTCCGCGATTTCTGCATTGTAGCGTTCTTCCGATATGTGTGTAGTTGTCATCAATCCTGCAAGCTGTTTGAAAAATTTTGAACTCAAACCAAATTTACTTATTTTTACGAATATAATCATACTTTCTCTATGGGAAAGACGTCACTACTTTTGTCAGACTACATAATTGACGGCTGCCGTATGGAGGCTACGCCGGGGATGATGCTCGAACTTGCCTGCGGCAGGACTCCGCACGGGGGTGAAGAGGGGCTGGAAAGCATAATAGACGAAAGCATCGACCCTTCTCCCGAAGGGACATTTTCTCCAGGAAAAATCACGGCATTTGCCTGTGCCACATCATCTTCCGTCCGGAGGGACATTCCGCTTGCCCATATCGGGCCATACACGAGGATGGTTGCCGCGGGCGCACTTGTCGAGTCGCTGTGGCAGTGCGGCCATTACCGCCTGAACGACCTCCAGATCAATATGCGCTGGATATGGAATTCCCGCGGGACGGGCAGTGCGGCGGCATTCTACAACAGTGTGGAATCAGTCTGCGACTATCTCGACAGCCTCGGAGTGGCGATGGGCGGATATTCCGTGGAAGAGGGGGAAAGGTGCAGCATTGAAGCTTCGGTCTCGCTTTCCGGAGACGCCTCCGGCAATGATGACGAGCTCCCGTTCTTTTCCGAGCTCCCGTTCAGGACAGGCAATCCGAGGATGACAAGTGAGCGCAAATGCCCGTCCGTTTCGCTTGGCGACAGCGGCAGCTGGCTGATTTACATCCCGTTCGACACCTGCGCCCCGAGACTCGGAGGTTCGCTCCTGTCAGAAGTGGAGGGCATACCCGGAGGCACGGCACCCGCAATCGCAGACCCGGACTATTTCATTGACTGCTACGAAGTTGTAAGGGAAATGGTCGAAGACGGCATCATTTCTTCCGGCATCACGGTGGGCGACGGGGGCCTGATGAAGGCACTGCACTCATACATTCCCCCGGGAAAAGGGATTGACGCGCAGCTTGGGGGCATTTCCGGCTCCTGCGGAGAAAAAGATATCGTGAAAATCCTGTTTGCGGAGATTCCGGGCGTGATTATTGAAATCAACGACACGGACTATGACTACCTCGACGCGGAACTGCTCCTCCAGGATGTTGCCTACTACCCGATCGGCCATATCACGGACAGGTTCGAGGGCGTAAGGGCATCAATGTCCGAGGCCGGAGACATTTCGGGCATACTTCTTTCACTGATGAGCGGAGCCGCCTCCGAAGGAGAAGACTAAAACCACAATTGCTTATGGCACAATACGCAAATGTCCCTTCCGCGAAGGGAGGGAAAACCAAGAAACCGAAAATTTTTGTTCTTGACACGAACATAATACTGCATGACTGCAAGGCAATCAGGAAATTCCAGGACAATGACGTGGTGATCCCGATTGCGGTCCTCGAGGAGCTGGACAAATTCAAGAAAGGCACCGATGCACTGAGCTACAACGCCCGCGGCTTCATGCGGGACATCAACAAGCTCACGGACGGCAGGATGTTCGGGCGCTACGGAGTCCCTATCGGAAAGGGTCTGGGCAATTTCAAAATAGAGCCGAACCATCCGTTCCCCGATGACATGAAGGACCTCTTCAAGGACGACATCCAGGACCACAGGATACTGGCCACAGCCATCTGGGTAAGGGACAACAACCCCGACCGTTTCGTCGCCCTCGTGACAAAGGACATCAACCTGAGGATGAAGGCAAAGGCCGCCGGGATGGAGGCGCAGGACTATCTGACCGACCGCGTGGGAGAGGACCGCATCGAAGAGACACGCAAGGAGGTCACGGATGTCACACCGGCACCGGATGTGGTCCAGGAGCTTGCCTACGGGGCTGAGACGGCCGTCGGTTGGGACAGGATTGCAAAGAAAGAGCCTGCGGCCAACAGCCTGTTCAGGATCGACCGCGGAGACGGGGAGATGCTTGCCGCCCGCTACGACGCCGGCCGCGGGAAGGTGGTGCTTGTGCGTACGCGCCAGGCCTGCGGCATAAAACCGCGCAACATTGAGCAGAGGTTTGCGATGGATGCCTGCCTCAATCCCGACGTCAAGCTCGTTTCGCTGACCGGAGGGGCCGGCACGGGCAAGACTCTCATCGCCCTTGCCTGCGCACTCGAGCAGGAACGGGGCTATGACCAGATCATCCTTTCGCGTCCGACCGTGATTCTCGGCAACCAGGACATCGGCTTCCTCCCGGGAGACCAGAAGAGCAAGATGAGCCCGTTCGTGCAGCCGCTCATGGACAATTTCAACGTCATCAAGCAGCAGTTCAGGCCGTCGAGCAAGGAGGCCAACCATCTGGAGGGGCTTCTGAAGGAGGAAAAACTGCTGATATCCCCTCTCGCATTCATCAGGGGAAGGAGCCTCGGCAATGTGTTCTTCATCATAGACGAGGCGCAGAACCTCACTCCGCACGAGGTCAAGACCATCATCACGCGTGCCGGAGAAGGGACGAAAATCGTGTTTACGGGTGACATTTTCCAGATTGACCAGCCTTATCTGGACCAGTGGTCCAACGGTCTGACTCATCTCGGGGAAAAGATGGCGGGCCAGAAACTGTTCGAACACGTGTTCCTCCGGAAGGGAGAAAGGAGCGAATTGTCGGAAATCGCCTCAAAATTGCTTTAATAATCGCAATTTTATCGTAAATTTGTACGATACTGACTCAGACTAAACAATCTAACTAATTATACAACCATGTTTGAAAACAAGAAAAGGGTTTACCGCTTCGGTGGCAAGAAGGCCGAAGGCAACGGTAACATGCGCGAGCTCCTTGGTGGAAAAGGAGCCAATCTGGCCGAGATGAGTCTGCTCGGTATGCCGGTACCTGCCGGTTTCACCATTACAACAGAATGCTGTGCAGAGTATTACGCTCTCGGCGGAGACTACAGCAATGACCTCAGGGCCGAAGTTGCAACCGCACTCAAGGCAACTGAAGACATTATGGGCAAGAAGTTCGGCGATGTCGAGGATCCTCTCCTTGTAAGCTGCCGTTCAGGTGCCAGGAGCTCTATGCCGGGTATGATGGACACCATTCTCAACATCGGTCTCTGCTCTGCAACCATTCCGGGACTTATCAAGAAGACAGGCAATCCGCGTTTTGTATATGATGCATACAGGCGTCTTATCATGATGTATTCAGACGTTGTGATGGAAAAGGCCGAAGGCATTGAGCCTGAAGACGGTATGGGTATCCGCCAGCAGCTTGACCGCATCATGTCCGACCTCAAGGAGAAGAACGGCTATGCTTCCGATACCGACATCACCGCAGAAGAGCTCAAGGATCTCTGCGAGGTGTTCAAGGTGAAGGTCAAGGAAGTTCTCGGCGTCGAGTTCCCTGATTCGGCAGAGGCACAGCTCTGGGGTTCCATCGGTGGAGTGTTCAAGTCCTGGAACGGAAAGAGGGCCATCGCCTACAGAAGGATCGAGAAGATTCCTGATGACTGGGGCACAGCTGTGAACGTCCAGTCGATGGTATTCGGAAATATGGGCAACACCTCCGCTACCGGTGTGGCATTCTCCCGCAACCCGGCCAACGGTGACAACAAGTTCTACGGTGAGTGGCTCATCAATGCCCAGGGCGAGGACGTAGTTGCCGGTATCCGCACTCCTAACCCTCTCAACGAGGCCACCAAGAGCGAAAAGAACAAAGATCTCCCTTCACTCGAAAAGGCAATGCCTGCCGTTTACAAGGAGCTCGACACCATCCGCAAGAATCTCGAGGACCACTTCCGCGACATGCAGGACATCGAATTCACAATCCAGGAAGGCAAGCTCTGGATGCTCCAGTGCCGTATCGGAAAGAGGACCGGTCTTGCAGCCCTCCAGATGGCAATGGACATGTACAAGGAAGGCATGATCGATGCCAAGACCGCAGTGCTCAGGGTAAGCCCGTCACAGCTTGACGAGGTTCTCCACCCGATTCTCGACCCTGCTTCCGAAAAGAAGGCAAAGGTCATCGCACAGGGTCTCCCTGCTTCTCCGGGCGGAGCTGTAGGTACCATCGTATTCACCTCCGAGGCTGCAATGCAGGCACAGAAGGAAGGCCGCAAGGTCATCCTCATCCGTGAAGAGACCTCCCCTGAGGACATCGAGGGCATGAGGGCTTCTGCAGGTATCCTCACAACCCGCGGCGGCATGACCTCCCACGCAGCCCTCGTGGCACGCGGCTGGGGCAAGTGCTGCATCGTCGGCTGCGACTCCATGAAGATCAATCTCGCCGAGAAGAGCGTTTCATTCTGTGACAATTCCATCGTTTACAAGGAGGGCGACTTCTTCAGCCTCAACGGAGCAAAGGGATATGTATATGCTGCCCGCATCGACACCATGGACGCTACCGAGAACCCGCTCTTCACAGAGTTTATGGCAATCGTGGACAAATTCCGCAAGCTCGGTATCCGCACCAACGCCGATACTCCTGAAGATGCAGCAAAGGCTCTCAAGTTCGGCGCAGAGGGCATCGGACTGTTCCGTATCGAGCATATGTTCTACGGCAAGAACTCCGAACTCCCTCTTGCAAAGCTCCGCAAGATGATTCTCTGCGACACCGAGGAAGAGCGCAAGGCTGCCCTGGCAGACCTCGAGCCATACATCAAGGCCGCAGTAAAGGGTACCCTCTCCATCATGGACGGCAAGCCGGTGGTATTCCGCCTTCTCGACCCGCCTCTCCACGAGTTTGTACCTAAGACCGAGGAGAAGAAGGAAGAGCTTGCAAAAGAGCTTCATGTGACCGTTGCGGAAATCGAGAAGAGGGGCGAGGCACTCCATGAGGTCAACCCGATGATGGGACACCGCGGAGTACGTCTCCACGTGTCATTCCCTCTCATCGCCGAGACACAGTACAAGGCCATCTTCGAGGCTACCGCAGAGCTTATGCGCGAAGGCAAGCACCCTCATCCGGAGATTATGATTCCTGTGACCATTTCAGCCCGCGAGCTCAGCTTCCAGAAGGCTATCTGCGACAGGATCAAGGCAGAGGTTGAAGGCAAGTACTCAATCAACATCAGCTACCAGTTCGGTACCATGATTGAGATTCCTCGCGCCGCCCTCACCGGCGACAGGATGGCACGTGCTGCAGAGTTCTTCTCATTCGGTACCAACGACCTCACCCAGATGACATTCGGCTTCTCCCGCGACGACATCGGCACCTTCATGGGCGACTATCTCGGCAACAAGATTCTTGACGCCGATCCGTTCCAGACCATCGACACCAAGGGCGTCGGCAAGCTGGTTGAGTACGGTATCAATTCCGGCCGTTCAGTAAGGTCCGAGCTCAAGTGCGGTGTCTGCGGCGAGCACGGTGGAGACCCTGATTCCATCAAGTTCTTCAACAAGATCGGAATCGACTATGTTTCCTGCTCACCGTTCCGCGTTCCGATTGCACGCCTTGCTGCTGCACAGGCTGCAATCCAGGAGCAGTAATCCGGATTACACTGCAATAACTACAAAGAGGATGGCTTTTCAGTCATCCTCTTTTTTTGTCAATGAATCAGTGCTTTCTGATTATCGGACATTTTGCAAGTCATAATTGAACAAATAGAAAACAATATGGACAATAGCAACAACAATAAAAGCAAAATGTTGAATATCTTTGCAGGCGATTTGACAGTTTGAAAATATTAAACAATGATATTTATGAAAAAAAATTCAATCTTCCTTTCTCTGGCTCTTGTAGTTGCAGCATGCGGTCAGACAACAA
>CAMBMK010000046.1 GCA_945868745.1 uncultured Bacteroidales bacterium | reverse complement strand
AACCCCCATTCTACACCACTGTAGGGCATATCCCCGTCCCAGGTGAATTTCACGAGGGCAGGCGCGTGGGCAGGAAGCAAATCTCGCTGACACTCCGGTGCGAACATCTGAACGGATCATAAAAAAGACCGGGACGACTTACATCGTCCCGGCCAGTCGGTTAGAATCAATTGATTCACTATTCATCGGCTACTAAACCGGTGTACCTGAACCCGTGGATCCTGTGGATGAATCCGTTGGAATCATCGTCGAAGACCACACGGAATTCAATTGCGTCAACCTTCATACCGCTTGGGGTGACGGCTCCGCCATAGGTAATCCTTCCGTCCGTGAGGGTGACATTGCATCCCTCATACGATAGGTTGGCAACATCTCCTTCTGTCTTGAAGGTCATTGCCTTCGGATCTGCAGTCACAGGGACCTGGAACTCCCAGAAATTGCCGCAGTCGGAGACATACATCTTTTCAGGGACATTCTCGGCAGTATTGCTGGTGATGACAATGAAAGAGCCGATTCCGTACGGATCCTCGCCCAAGAGAAGCTCTCCGTTTTCATCCACAACATCTACGGTCACATACCACTCGCCTGCCATATCGACAGTGGCGGTTTTATCTATTTCGTCTTTCTTGCAGGAGGTCAGCAGTGCAACCCCAAGCATCATAATTGCAGTAAATAAACGTTTCATCGTCATTTTGTTATAGGGTTCAACTCAACCGAGAACGGATATCCGGCAAACTCGCCGGTATAGGAAATGACACCGCTTCCGGAATCATATGTACCGCCGGAGATTTCAACAGGGTCAGGGAAATACCAGCTTCCGGTTTCTCCCACCTGGGCGATATCGGAGCCGTTGAGCGTAACGAAAACCTCGGCGTGGAAATCATAGTTCGGCTCATATCCAGGATAACGGCCGTAGAAATAATAACCGGCAAGACCGTCATCAATCATATACACATTGTCGTCAACCTCAGTTACCGCAATGGTTGCTCCCGAATAGAGTTTTCCCATCATTGAAATGGTTCCGTAATAGAGATTCTCGAAAGAGCTCTCATTGACCACATACACAGTCCTGGAAGCATATGATGAGAAACCGAGCTCATTGGTGGCGGAATAAGCAACGGAGTAAATACCCATTTTTGAGGTATTCACATTGGATGAAGTCTGAACCTGGGCGGTGATGTCCTCACCGTTGAGGGTAGCCTCGCAGCCCGCATCATTGTAGGTCTCGCCGACATACACCACAGTCTCGGCATCACCGAGGACATTGATGACAGGATAATATGTCACTCCGGTGAGTCCTGACTCCTCCTTTTCGCAGGAAGCGAGGGAGGCAACGGCGAGCGCGGACATAAAAATCGATAATATCTTGTTTTTCATATCAAATAGTCAATTATGGATTACTGTTTCGCCCAGAACATAGGAGCATTGTCACCCTTGTATTCAGGAGCATTGCTGTTGCGTCCGGTAGAGCTCTCGGCATACGGGAAACGCTGGAGAACCTGACGTGCATTGAGGCTCGTGTTGACGGTGATAGGCTCATAGAGTGTGCCCGGAACATAGGTGGACACGTCATAGGCACCGGTCTGTACATTGTAGAAGGTGCTTCCCTTCTGTGTTCCGTACTCCGGATAGCCCAGGCGGCGGAGTTCGCACCATGCCTCGAAGTTGTTGACTCCCGAAAGGGCAACCCACTTCTGGATACCGATGTTCTTTTGGTAAGCGGCGTCGCTCCATGCATATTTTGCTCCGGTACCATATACAGACCCTGCTCCCGGGACACCCGCCGAAGCGAACGAAGCTTCGATTGCAGCCTCATAGTGAGCCTTCGCATTGGCCATCGAGGACTTCTTTGCATAATACTCGGAGAGGAAGAACTCGACCTCGGCCACAGTGATGAGATAGACCGGAGAGTTGTACCTGATTGCAGGACGGCACCAGTTTGTGGCACCGTGTCCGCTGTTGGCACTTACGGTGAAATTGGTTCCCGAAATGGCTCCGGTATAAGCTCCGGAAGCATTTGCATCGAAGAATGCGGCGAGACGCGGATCATCATAGTCGGCCATCGTTCCCTGAAGGGCAAGGTTCAGGCAAAGGTTCTTCTGTGGAGAGAAATAAGAACCGAACTCCTCGGAATAGAACGGATTGGCCTTTGAAGCCTCATCCGACCAGCATCCTGTCCATGCAACGTCCTCTGCAGGGAAGTTGCCTGCAGCCACAAGTGCATCAAGATCCGCTCCGGAAGCACCCATACGCATCATAAGCTTGAGTTTCAATGCATTGGCAAATTTCACCCACACATCAGCCTTTTCGCCCGGGAAAAGGAAGTTGGTGCATACGGACTCGCTTCCGCCCACTTTGGAGAGGGCTTCGTCGAGCTCGGCAAGAACGCCCTTGTACACATCTGCACCCTCATCGTACTTCGGGGCCGGAATCGAAGGGTCGAAAGCCTCGGAATAAGGAGTCTGCTCATAGCAGTCCACGAGTACCTGGAGAGTGAAGGCCTTGAGGACGGTAGCTGCAAGATAGGTACCCCACTCCTCCTTGGCAGTGGCATCCTCCCTGACAAACTGGAGGTTGCCCAGGACACGGGTATAGAGCTGTGTATAGGTACCGCTCGAACGGGTTGCGGACATCATGAAATTGCTGTAATCCAAATAGTTGCTGGTACCGGTAAGCTGCGAGTACTGCTGTGAGAAGTAGCCGCCGACAATCCTGAGATAGTCGCCGTAGCTGGTAGCAAGGTTCATCTCAACGGCCGGGAACACCATCGAAGAGCTCATATTGTCCTTTGAAGGAGAGTTCGGGTTCTGGTTGATGTCAAGATAGCCGTTGCAGGAAGAAAGCGAAAGTACTGCCGCTGCCAATATCAATGATAATATCTTTTTCATAATGGGAAGTCTAGAATTTAATGTTTACATTGAAACCATAGATACGGCAAGAAGGGTTGGTGTAGAGCTCACCGAAAGATCCGGAGAGGTCGGTACCGGTTGTTGTGGACTCAGGATCGACGAAATAGTTGTCGGATGCCGTCCAGGTGAACGCATTGTTCACGAAAGCGGTAAGGGACAGGTCGGTGAGCCTGAGAGGTTTGAGCCACTTCTTAGGAAGACTCCAGGAAAGACTGATGTTGCGGAGCTTTGCAAAAGTCCTGTCAACAAGATAGGCTTCGCCGCCGGCGCCCCATCCGTAATTGTTGAAGTAATTCTGATAGCTGCTGTTGGACATATAGATAGGAGTCGTGTTAGGAGCGTATCCCGTATCGGTCTCGACAACGGAGCCAGGGACCACGAAAGGTTTCCTTTCATTGTAGGTGGTCACGACGCTGTTGCCGGTAAACTGCATAAGGTTCTTCGTGCGGGAGAACATGGTGCCGCCATACCTTACGTCAAGAGTTGCGCTGAGGGTAAATCCGTAGGCGGAGAGGGACGTGGTGACGCCGCCGGTCCACTTGTGATTCATGTCCCTTCCGGTGTACTCGACACTTTCGCCGAGAACCGGCTGGCCTTCGGAATCCACGATCGGGGAACCGTAATACTCGCTGTTTTCGTCAGTTACGTACTGAGGAAGATAGGTGTAGTACACGCCGAGAGGCTTGCCTTCCTCTGCATACATATAGACTGCATCGTTTCCTGCGGAGAACGAGTTGATGGTGACCTTTCCGCCTTCGAGGCTCTCAGGCATGGAGAGCACCTTGTTGCGGTTGAGCGCGAAGTTCACGTCGAGGTCCCAGCGGAAGTTCTTTGTGTGGATCGGAGTGGTGTTGAGAAGGAGCTCGACACCGCGGTTGCGCACCTCACCGAAGTTGGTGACCATATAGGAATAGCCTGAAGCCGGGTCAACAGGAAGGGTGAAGATCTGGTCCTTGGTGACACGGTTGTAGAATGCTGCATCGATTCCGAAACGGCCATCGAAGAACTGGAGGTTGAGTCCGGCCTCGAGCTCGGTGGTCATCTCAGGCTTGAGATTGTTGCTTCCGATGGTGGAAGAAGCCTGGAATGAGTTGGTTCCGTTCATAGGGAAGGTGATGATGCTTGAGGTGTAATAGCCGTTGGCCCATCCCTGTGAGTATGACACGCTGGTCATATAGGCACCCGCATCGTTACCGGTCTTACCGTAGGCGAGACGTGCCTTTCCGAAGGTCAGGACATCGTTGCGCATAAGCTCGGTGAATACGAAGCTCAGGGTTGCGCCCGGATAGAAATAATTGTTGTTGCCTACAGGAAGGGTTGATGACCAGTCGTTTCGTGCGGTGAGGTTGAGGAACAGCATATTGTTCCAGCCCACGTTGATGTCACCGAAGAGACCGATGAGGCGGCGATTGAGCTGGCCCTCGCCGAGAGTGGTCTTGGTGGCACCGTTGCTGAGCTGCCAGAATCCGGTATCGAATGTAAGGTCGTCAGTCTGGCCTTCCATATAGGTGTAGCCCCTTTCCCAGATATTGAGACCGACAAGTACGTCCACGTCGAGATTGTCGAGGAAGGTGTGCTTGTAGGAAGCCATGAAGTCGTGGTTGATGTCGCGCGACTTGAAGTAGCGTGCATACACGAAACCGGCACCGTTCATATTGGAAGGGGCATAGCCGTAGTCCTCGTCGATAAGGGCATCGTCAAGGTCAATCTGCGGGCCGCCGATCTTAGTGTCATAGTCGGTGTAGTCAAATCCCATACGGTAGGTGAGGGTGACATCCTTGATCGGCTTGATGTCGGCCTGTACCTTTCCGAAGATCTGCTTTGAACTGGTGTGGTTGTAGTTGTTGGCGATGGCCCAGTAAGGGTTCGCGATTCCGTAAGGAGTGAAATAGGCCTCCGGAGTGTTGAACGGGCTTGAAAGGTCCTTGAGGTCGGCAATGCAGATATCCCTCGGCATCTCGAGCACACCGTCGATTACGGAAGTACCCTGGTATGAGCCGACAACGTCGGTCTCGGAAGTTGCGAAATTGAAGGATGAGCTGACCTTGAGCCATGAAGCGGCATCGTAGGACTGCCTTACAGCAATGGTGTTGCGCTTGTAGGAGTCGGCGTCCGTAGGAATGATACCGTTGTCTGAAGTGTAGGAATAGGAGACATAGTAGGACATCTTCCTGTCAGAGGAGAGCCCGCTGAGGGCGATGTCGTGGTTGTGGGAAATACCGATGTCGAAGAAATCCCTTACGTTGTTCTCTACTGCGCTGTAGTTGTGGTAGAGCTGGGAGTGGTTCCATATAGGTCCGTAAACCTGGAGGGAACCGTCGAATTTTGGACCCCAGGATCCGTTCTCGATGAAGGTCTGGGCACCGTTCCAACCCTGTCCGAAATCGTTCTGCATCATCGGCAGGTTCATCACCTGACGCATCTGCATACCGCCGTTGTAGGTCACGGAGAAATTGCGGATTTCGCCTTTGGAACCGGATTTTGTGGTGATGACAATGACGCCGTTGGAAGCTCGGCTGCCGTAGAGAGCCGTAGCCGCTGCACCCTTGAGGACGGTCATCGACTCGATGTCGTCGGAAGCTACATTAGAAATACCTCCACCTGAAATGGCGTGGCCCTGGGTGGTGATGGTGGAGTTCTGAAGAGGAACTCCGTCAATTACATAGAGAGGCTGGTTGCTTCCGTTGATGGAACCGAAGCCGCGGATGTTGACGGAATTGGCGGCACCCGGGTCGGAAGAGGTTGCCTGAACCTGGAGACCGGCCACCTTGCCTGAAAGGGAACTCATTGCATTTGAATTCCTTGCAGCGGAGATCTCGTCTGCGCTCACCTTGGTGGCGGAGTAGCCTAGTGCTTTTTCTGAACGGGAGATACCCATTGCAGTAACAATAGTACCCTCAAGCCTGGTGACATCCGGCTGGAGCACGATTGTCATCGGTGAGGAGGAAATCACTACTTCCTCGGAAACCATACCGAGGAGCGATACGGTGAGCTTTTCAGCGCCTGAAGGGAGACTTTCGAGGGAGAAGTTACCGTCAATGTCGGTAATGACTCCTACAGTCGTTCCGCTTACGAGCACATATGCTCCCGGAAGGGGCTCGCCTTCATCGGAAACCACGGTTCCCGACACCTTTGCAGGCTGAGCCAGCACTAAACCCAAACTCGCGAAGAGCATGGAAATCAACAACAGAGTTTTTTTCATAGTGTTGACATAATAACTAGTTTAACATATATAGACCATATTGTCCTTCATCTGATTACGAATAAGTGCATAATCGCGAAGATAAAATAAGTATTTCAAAAATACAACTTTTTGCAAAAAATGCACTTTCGGGGCTTTCATCGTTTTAATAAGCATTTTCAACGGGAAAGGGTGCCATGTCCGTCAGTTTGATTGCAAACTGTAACCGGATTGAGCCGCAAACCGTCAAGATGATAATATGCAAAAGGACTGATTATTCTGCCTTGGGCAGCCTTACCGTGAAGCAGGCCCCGCCCAGGGTGAAGCTTTTGCTGTAGGAAATCTCCCCGCCGCATCTCTCGAGGATGTTGCGGCAGATGGCAAGTCCCAGGCCTGTTCCGCCGCTCTTGGTGGTGAAATTCGGAGTGAACAGCCTGCTGCGGTTTTCGTCCCTGACTCCGGGACCGTTGTCCTCCACCACTATGTCGTAGAAGCCGTTGCGGGTGCTGTTGCGCAGTGCCACGAAGATCCTTCCCATCGCGCCGGATGAGGCCGAAATGCCGTCTCCGGAAAGCAGCTGTCCGCCGCGCGCCGCCTCCATGGCCTCATTGTGGGCATTCTCAATGGCCTGTACGGCATTTGTAAGAAGGTTGACAATGACTCGGGTAAGCTGCGGCTTCGGGCCCATGACCTCCGCACCCTGCAGGCCGAAATACTGGAACGAAATGTTGTCCTTTTCGTCAAAGAGCGAGATCTCGTCCGATATGAGACGGTCGATGTCGATGAGCACGTGCGGCTCGTTGTAGAGCTTGGCGAAGGTCGAGAACTCGTTGGCCGTGTCCGTCAGGGTGTCGATGCTGTCGAGTATGACAGGGGCTATCTGGTCGAACTTCTCCTCCCAGTCCGGAGCTTGGCGGTCGCGAAGACGTATCACCCTCTGTATCTGGAGTTTGATAGGAGTGAGCGGGTTCTTGATTTCGTGGGCCACCTGGCGCGCCATTTCGCTCCATGCCCTGTCCCTCTCGATCTGGGCGGCCTGCTTGCTGCTCTCGGACACGTCATGGACCATCCTGTTGTAGGCCTTGACAAGGGAGGCAATCTCGTCATCCCTGTCGTAGAATATGTATTCGAGACCGCCCTCCCCGGCGGAACCCATCTTGCGTCCCATCTCGATGAGCGGGCTGAACATCTTGTCCACCACGCGCGTGGCCACGATTCTCGTGAGCAGGAGCAGGATGAAGAATGCCGTGATGATGAATATGGAATGGAACAGGGCTTCGTTTCTGAAGTCGAGTCCGGAGTCGGTGTATGGCGCACAGATGATTGCGAGCATCTTTCCGTCGCTGTTGAATACGGGCGCATACATCGAATAGAAATCGCGCGAAGCGACCTTTTCCTTGTGGATATAGTACCTTTTGTGACGGTACATGATGTTTTTGAACGCCTCCGGATCCATCCTCGAGCCGATTGCCATACGTTCAAACACCTCGGAGCAGGTGGATTTGAACACCTTGCCGTCGGTGGTGTAGAGGGAGATGTCGCTGCTGGTGAAGCCTCCGATGTCCGCAAGGATGCTGCTGAATTCGCGTGTGGAGAAGTCATCCGGGCCGGAGAAGCGCACGGAAGAAGCCTCCACAAGAGATCGAATCGTACCTATCTTGTTGGTTATCAACGTGAAAATATTCGACTGGTTGCGCCTGTACACAAAGAATACGCTTATTATCACCATCGTGACGAGGGTGGAGACGAGCGAGACGAACAGCACCGTGTTGATGCGCTGCTTGTAGTAGTTGTTGGCAAATGCCGACGGGCGGCGGTGCCTGAGCCTCGGGATGCAGAACACCAGATAGGCCAAGAGTGCCAGCATAAAGCCGGCGACAATATAATTGCTTGCCCCGTAAACTTCCCTCGAAATGAGGATGACCTCGTCGTCGGAAATCCTGCGGACGAAATGGACGAAGTTGTCGTACTTGTATGTGGACTGTTCGTTGCCGATGATCTGCCTCAGGACGCCGGAGGTAACGGTCGGGTAGGCATAGTCTCCGTGATAGCTTACAAGCTTGTCGTCCAAGTATTTGGCATATGAGTAGCGCTGAGGGACGGCAAGGGAGGCCGGACCGCTGTTGTCAAGGATTGCGGCATAGCCGCGCTTTCCCCTGTCGGCCTTGGATTCGATGCCGAGCAGGAGGTGGGCCACACCGGCTGACGGATTGTAATATGTGAAAAGTCCCGTATAACGGGCCCTTCCTGAGGTGCCCCTCGAGTACATGAACCGCGAGCTGTCGGCAATCGCCACACCGCCCTGGATCCTGTCGTGGAAATATTTCAGGACTGCCGGATCCGTCTCTCCCTCCTTGAACATGTAGAGGTCGATGTTGTAATTGTCCGTCATCCGGCGCATATAGTTCTCCGAGATCCTGTTGAGGATGATCCTGTAGTCCCTGTCCACGGCTATGAGCTGCGGGATGACCGGGTCATTGGCTATCGCCCTCTCGACATTGCGCAGCTGGAGCTCGAAGGAAAGGTCCCTGTCCACCGCAAGCCTTCCGGCCCAGATGCCCACGCGGCTTTCTTCCCTGCGGAATCCGAGCACCGAGGAAGTGGCCACGAGATATATTGCGGCAACGACTGCGGCAATGAGCCTTCCGGTATGGGAGAAGACGTTGAACCTCAGGCCGTAGAAACAGCGCAGCACAGGACTCATCAGATGGACGACAAGCACCAGCGAAAGGAAAAGCGCCAGATAGGACAGATAGACATAGACCGAATGCCAGCTGATGCTGATTATCTGGTAAAGCTCGAGGGTTATGTTGGAATTGGCGATTATGCTCTTGAAAGACAGGTGGATATGCAGCATTATCGCAATGGCTGCAGCCAGAAGCACAATTCCGCTGACGGCGAGATTGCGGCGCCTGTTGCTGCGGGAAAGCCACCTGAGCAGCGGGATGCGGCAGATGTAGATGCACGATACTGCAATGACGATCCACGTGTTGAATATGAGCAGTGCACCGAGCGAATAGAACAGGCGGCCGTCGGCATAGACCGTCGGGGAAAACAGGCCCACAGTGCCCTTCATTGCCATCCCGAATATGTAGAATGCCATGAGGAAGAGTGTGGAGCCTATGAGCGTCAGCAGCATATAACGGATGTCCCTGTTGTAGTAAAGGAACATCAGCATTCCGCCCAGTATCAGCAGGATGGCCACCCACAGCGCAACGGGATGGGGAATCATCGGCATCACCCTCGGATTTTCCTGCAGGACCTTGATCAGCGGCCGGCCGTCAATGCAGACAGGGCTTCCGCCCGAATAGGATATCGGATATATTGCAAAACGGTCGGAGAGTCCCAGCCGGGGGTTGACGCTGTTGAGGGAGAGGTCCCTCTGGGTGTTGCGCAGTTCCAGTCCGCCGATTACCCTGCATCCCCTTCCGTCATCGATGGCCTTGACCAGATACCACGAGGGGCCGAAGTTCATGTATGATGGCTCGCTCCCTACCCCGATCAGAGGCGAGACTATATTGTAGCGGAGGTCGTAGAAGCGGCTCAGGTAGGTGCGGCGGCCGATGTCATCGTTGTCGAGGGTAAACTGGTTGCACCATGACTGGAGTGAATCGTCCACATAGCGGTAGATGACCATATCCTCCGGAAAGTCCTTGAGCTCGGGCCATTCGTCGCGGCTGCCCTCCATCACCTGCTGCATATAGCCGTCGAGCATCGCCATGCGCTTTCCGACGGTCTTTTCAAATTTGCGGGCCGCGGTTTCGGTGAGGTCTGCACCACCGAAGCCGATCTGCGAAAGGAATATCAGCACGACCGCCCCGGCCACCATCACAATCCAGAGGTGGCGCATCAGTCTGTCTATGAGAGGGCGTTGTGTCATAACATCCTATGCAGCAAAAGTTTGCACGATTATCACAGTCCTGCGGTCAAGGTCATTCATGGTGGTACGGCTCTCCTTTCATGATGGTGAAGGCGCGGTAGAGCTGTTCGGCGAAGACCGTCCTGACCATCTGGTGGGAGAAGGTCATCTTTGACAGCGAGATGCGCCCGTCGGCGCGCCCATAGACCTCGTCGGAGAACCCGTAGGCTCCCCCGACTATGAACACGATGTCGCGGCTTCCTGAGGATAGCTTTTTCTGCAGGAAGGAGGCGAATTCGACGGAGCGGAATTCCCTGCCGTGCTCGTCCAGGAGTATCACCTCATCGGAGGGCCTGGTCTGCGCCAGGAGGAGGCTTCCTTCCTTTTCACGTATCTGGGCATGGGTGAGCGCTCCGGCGTTTTTCAGCTCCGGAAGTTCCTTGAGGACGAACGGAATGTAGTGGGCGATTCTCGAGGTGTAGAGCTCAAGTCCGGCACGCACCCATCCGACGTCGGTCTTTCCCATTGTCAGAAGTGTGATTTTCATCGTATTGCATCGTGGCGGGGCAGCGGGTTGACCCCCGAAGGCCGCCGGTGTATGCAAACATACATAAAATATTGCGATTTTGGAATCTGAAAAGAATAACCTGCTCCGGATTTGGGGCCTGCTGCACGGGCGGAGGGTGTCTTGGCGGCGCGAATTGCGGAGGGGAATGGCGGAGGGCGCGGCAGGAGGCGTTATTTCTGAAGAGGTCGTGAACGGGAGAATGCCCCTCCTGGACACCCCTTCCCCCAATAGACCTTCCTGGCCAGCCTCAACGGGCAACCGGCAGCAGTCGGACCGTTGCAGCGAGAATGGCGGCGCAGGCGGCGAGGCTGGCGCGGAATTTGCTGGGCAAATTGGTCTGAACAATGGGTATTATGACAAGAAATGCTATAATAGTATCGGTATCAATGGCTCTGGGTTTCCTCTTCGGCAGCGGGAAAGCGTCCGCACAGGTGGCCGACAGGGGTTATGATGTGTTCATCCCGATAGCCAAGTACATCAGGCAGGGAGATGCCGAACGGCTTTCAGCCTGGTTTGCCGACAACCTTGAGGTGAGCATCCTATCCAATTCTTCCGATGCAAGCCGCAATCAGGCCAAGCAGATTGTCAAAAGTTTTTTCGAAGCCTACACCCCGCGTTCGTTTGAAATCACCCACACCGCAGGCAGGGCCAACATCAAGTATGCAATCGGTTCGCTTTCGGCAGGAGGGGAAAGTTTCGGAGTGACGATTTTCACGAGCTGCAAGGACAACGGTTATTTTATCCAGCAGATCAAAATCGACAAAAGCGAGTAGCTTTGGCACGCACTTTGCATATTAGTTATTCAGGTTAGTTTAGTTGATAATATAGGGTTAATAAAAAAGCAAAAATGACTGACGTCGGGATGACGTCAGTCATTTGCGTTATGGGGTCTTCAAATACTATTATGGATTATTATTGCCCGGTCCTCTGCCCTCACCCGGAGGATTCCGTACGGTTCCTCAAGCTGAAGGAGGTTGAAAGGGCTGGTCCTGATTGTCATGGAAGAGTACCGGTTATTCGAAGTCATAGTCAATGTAGAGAATGCCGTCAAGATGGTCGCATTCGTGCTGGAATATGACGGCAGTGAAGCCTGTTACTGTCTCTACCGTATCGCGGGCGGGTATTCCGTTCTTTGCCGGCAACGTGTATTTTATGTCAATATCCTGATACCTGAGGACTTCACCAGATCTGCCCGGAACGCTGAGGCAGCCTTCCCTTCCGGGCACCATGTCACCCCTGCGGGCTATGATGCTGATGTTGGGATACACTTCGAAGGGCTCCCCCTCGCGATCAAAACGCTGGACGGCGACAATGCGTCTGGATATGCCGACCTGCGGGCCGGCAATTCCCACTCCGTCCTGCTGTGGAGAGGTGACGGTAGCTATCATTTTGGCAGACAAAGTTTTGTATGTTTCTTCCAAGAGAGCATCCGCCGGGATTGCAGCGCATTGGCGCCTTAGGAACAGGGAGTCTTCGGTGTTGTCAGTTGTGAGCACCCGCATCTCCCGGTCCGGAGAGCTGATGAGTTGGAGTTCTTCTTTTGTCCAACTGCCTTCAGTGCAGGCGTTTGCAACCAGAAGCAGGATTGGCGCGCAGATAAGGATGAATGGATTCTTTTTCATTTTCAAGATTTGGGAAGGGTTTTGGGAAAGCAAAAATATCCATATTCCGCAAAACAAGCAAATCAGTTGGAGGAAATGTGGCACGGCGCCGTGTTGCAGACAACAGCCGCCCGGCCCGGGGTGTCCGGGATGTTGCCAAAGTCTGCTTCATC
This sequence comes from uncultured Bacteroidales bacterium, assembly GCA_945868745.1. Taxonomy (GTDB): domain Bacteria; phylum Bacteroidota; class Bacteroidia; order Bacteroidales; family UBA932; genus Cryptobacteroides. The sequence goes on along the minus strand of CAMBMK010000046.1, from coordinate 80 downwards.
AGGGCGCGACTACGCGCGGTGGCGGAGTGTCTGAGAGATTTTCTTTGAAAATCGCAGCAGTGGAGCCACCGGCCGAAGCG
>CAMBMK010000045.1 GCA_945868745.1 uncultured Bacteroidales bacterium | reverse complement strand
TCAAGTCGGTGGGCAACAGTTTCTTCCAGCGGGGGAAGCCGTTCAGGGTCACCATCGGGGTGGATTTTGAATTTTAATATGCAAACGATATGATGATAAAATTAATTTCTCTGGCGGCCCTTGCCGCAATGCTCCTTACAGGTTGTGAGGCTATTGAAAAACTGGAGACTGCAAGTGATGCGGGCTATGTCGGGACAATGACTGTCCTTTTTCTGGGTTCTGAAGTGCAGTCAGACAATGTGAAAATTGATGTGGTATATGGCGAAGGCGGAACCCTCACCCTAAAGTTCAACCAGGTGAAGTTCGTGCCTCAGATGCCGGTCTCGCTTGATATTAATGTCGCCGGCGTGCCGTATCAGAAGAGTGAAGGCATCGTGTCATTCTCCGGTACGGACATAGTACCGACCTACGGTATCGTCAATACTGAGATGCCGGCCTATACGGTGACCAACCTGACAGGGACGATTTCGGACGACGTTCTCGATTTTACCCTCAATTTCGGTTCCATCCCTACATCCTATACGGGAAGTAAGTTGCTTGCGGAGTAAGTGCTGCAATCAATCTTGAGCCCGGGTTTCGCAAATCCGGGCTCAAATTCATATATAGAGTATTGACCGTACGGATTTTTTTGCTATATTTGCAATCACAATGGGGTATTAGCTCAGTTGGTAGAGCGTTTGAATGGCATTCAAAAGGTCAGGAGTTCGATTCTCCTATGCTCCACAAACAGTTACCGATTACCTTTCATCTCGGACTCAGCACACAGTGCGAAGCCGAGATATTTGTTTACTGTCATATACCAAACTCATGAAACCAATGAAACATCTCAGCAACGACGTGGTTTACACTGGAGTTGACGACCTCACCATTGACCTTTTCGAAAGCCAGTACAGGGTGCCGCAGGGCATTTCCTACAATTCATACGTGATTCTTGACGAGAAGATTGCCATCCTCGACACCGTCGATGCGGGCATGGGCGAAGAATGGCTCTCCAACATTGAAGAGGCGCTTGCCGGCAGACAGCCGGATTATCTTGTAGTCCACCATCTCGAGCCGGACCACTCGGCCCTCATCAGGACTGTCGCGGAGAAATATCCTTCCCTGACAATCGTTGCCGGAGCAAAGGCCATCTCGATGCTGCCGCAGTTCTTTGAGGAATTCCCGCCCGAAGGACGCACGATGGCAATGAAGGAGGGCGGGCAGCTCTGCCTCGGCAAACATTCGCTTCAGTTCATTTCCGCCCCTATGGTCCACTGGCCGGAAGTGATGGTCAGCTTCGATGCCCTTGACGGAGCCCTCTACAGCGCAGATGCCTTCGGCAAATTCGGAGCATTGTGCAATTGCGGGTTCTACTCAAGCGAAGACGGCGACTGGGATACCGAAGCAAGAAGGTACTACTGCAATATCGTAGGAAAATACGGCGCCCCCGTCCAGGCACTGCTCAAAAAGGCCTCAACACTCCCAATCAGGAGCATACGTCCCCTTCACGGTCCGGTCATCGACTCGGACTTCGGCCATTATATCAGTCTTTATGACAAATGGAGCCGCTATGAGCCGGAGTCGGATGGGGTGCTCATAGCCCACGCCTCGATGCACGGAGGGACAGCATGTGCAGCCTTATGGCTTGAAGAGTGTCTCAAGAGCAAAGGCATTGAGGTCAAGACAGTTGACCTCTGCAGGAGCGACCTTTCCGCCTGCCTTGCCGAAGCATTCAGATACGGGAGGATCGTGCTTGCAGCATCATCGTACGACAACGGAGTATTTACCCCCATGTACAATTTCCTCCATCTCCTTCAGATTAAGGGCCTTTGCAACAGGCGGACCGGCATCATCGAAAACGGCAGCTGGGCTCCGAGCGCAGGAAGGGTGATAAGTGAGATGCTCGCGCAGATGAAGGGAATGGACGTGGCCGCGCCGCAGGTGACATTCAGGAGCCGCCTGCACGCAGAGGACAGGGATAGGATTGCGGAGCTCGCATCTGCCATGTCGGAGTGATTTGCCCCGCTACCATTGAAATGATCGGACAGGAACAGCTATGAGACTTGTAATACAAAGGGTTGCAGAGGCATCCGTGGCAATAGACGGGCAGACCGTTTCCTCGGTCGGGAAGGGTCTGCTCGTGCTTGTGGGAGTCGAGCAGGGAGATACGGAGGCGGACTGCCTGTGGCTTGTGGGCAAGACGGCACAGATGAGAATCTTCGATGACGAGGGAGGTGTCATGAACCTGAGTGTCAAGGATATAGGAGGAGAGGTGCTTGCCGTCTCGCAGTTTACTCTCACTGCAAGCACAAAGAAAGGCAACCGCCCGTCCTATATCAGGGCTGCCGGACACGACACGGCAATCCCCCTCTATGAAAAATACTGCGAAGAGCTTTCGGCTGCACTCGGCCGGGAAGTCGGACGCGGCATTTTCGGCGCGGACATGAAGGTCAGCCTCGTCAATGACGGCCCTGTCACCATCATCATCGACTCACGCCTGAAGGAATAGCGGAAGACAGGGAAAAAACGAATATTATTCAGCCTGCGAACTCAGTTCAAAAGGTTATTACAGATAGAAAATGGAACAGACAAGTCTTTACAGAGTACCGGAAGACTCCGCGATTGAGGTGGCGATTTTTGCCTGCGGATGTTTCTGGGGAGCACAGTATCAGTTCTCGCGCCAAAGGGGTGTACTGAACACAATCGTCGGATACACTGGCGGTCCGGAGGAATTCCCGACCTACGCGCAGGTCAAGGCCCACAATACCGGCCACGTCGAGGCGGTAATCGTGGAATATAATCCTTCGGAAGTCTCGTATGAGACTCTCTGCAGGCTGTTTTTTGAAATCCACGACCCTGCCCAGACCGACGGCATCGGCCCGGACTTAGGCCCGCAGTACCGCAGCTGCATCTTCTACCGCAATGAGGCCCAGCGCCTGACCGCAGAAAAGACAATCGGACTGCTCCGGGACAAAGGCTTCGAGGTCAATACCAAACTCCTCCCCGAAGAGAAATTCTACATCGGAGAGGAATATCACCAGCACTATTACGAAAAGACGGGAGGCGAGCCCTACTGCCATATCAGGGTCAAGAAATTTGACTGAGGATTTGCCAGATCAATTATTGAGACAATTTTGAAGAGTCACATTTGCCTATATGAAAACACTCTGGACGATACTTCTGCTGATAACGTCAAACATTTTCATGACGTTTGCATGGTACGGGCATTTGAAGCTTCAGGAGATGAAGATTTCCACAAGCTGGCCGCTGATTGCGGTCATCGCTTTTTCGTGGGGAATCGCGCTGTTTGAATACTGCGCGCAGGTTCCTGCCAACAGAATCGGGTTCAACGGCAACGGCGGACCGTTCAACCTTATGCAACTCAAGGTGATACAGGAAGTGATATCACTCACTGTATTCACCTTGATAGTAACCCTGCTGTTTAAGGGGCAGTCGCTGCAGTGGAATCACCTTGCAGCATTCCTGTGCCTTATCGCGGCAGTATTTTTCGTGTTCCTGAAATAAAATAGCCGGGAGTCCATTGGGCTTCCCGGCGCTTGCAGGGATCAATTATGATCCCGATAAATCACAGACCTGCAACTATTTGCGGTATCCGCACTTAGGGCATACTCCGTTTTCGTCGAGGGCGATTCCGCACAGAGGGCAGCGGTCGATTTCCTTCCTGGAGTCGAACTCTGCGGATGCGGCATTGACTCCGCTGGTGAAGGTGATCTTTGCGATGTTGAGCTTGTCCTTCAGAAGGTCATAGACGATCTTTATCATTCCCTCAACGGTCATGGTCTCCTTTGTGACCACAAGACGTGAGTCAGGATATGCTGTAGCGAGAGCTGTCTTGAATGCCTCCCCCTTCATCTTGTTCTGCGGATGGCCGTTCCTGATGCCCTGCTTCTCATAAACGTCGAGGATTGCAGGAAGAAGCGGGTCGTCCTCGCGGAGGATGAGCGCGTGGTCAAAATTCTTGAGTACATCCCAGGCAACTTTCTGGATCTCGTTGCAAGGATAAACCATATTCACGCCCGGATTGACTGAATCCTCGACCTCGATTGTGAGGACTCCGGTGTGGCCGTGAAGATACTGTGCCTCTCCCTGGAATCCGTAGAACCTGTGGGCATACTGAAGGTCGAATGTGGTAATGCTTCTCATGATGTGTTTCTTTTAGATGTTGTAAAAATGTATCCGGAAGTACACCCGGTCAGGATTTCCAGGAACTTCCGGATACAAACATAATAAATAATCTACAATTTACAAATTAGAATTATTAAAATTTGTAAAATTTTTACCATCTGTCGGGATTGGAGTCTATCTGCCTGAGGAGCTCCTCGACAGCCTTCTCGAGCTGCTCGTCACGTCCCTGCTCTACCTCATTATAGACATTGCGGACCTTGATGTCAGGCTCAAGCTGTGAATTCTCAAGATACTTGCCGTCACGGGTACGGTATCCGATGACAGGCAGACCGAAGTACAGGGACGGGTCCTGGAGGGTTTCCCAGTTGACGGATGTCATGGTGCCAGGCACAGGCATACCCACAATGGAACCCATCTTTTTGTATCTGTAGACCCATGGAGTACCGTGGGCATTGGAATAATTGGCCTCGCCCACAATCATGATGGACTGCTTGTTGTAGCGGCGTGAAGGCATATCGCAGGCAACGACACCCCTGATGACCTGCTCGAGATACTTTTCACCGCTGAACAGGATCTCGATGTCTTCGTGGAGTCTTCCGCCTCCGTTGAAACGGGTGTCGATTACAATGCCGTCCTTGAGGTTGTATTTTCCGAGGATGTCGGAATAGACGTCACGGTAGCTGCCGTCATCCATCGACTTGATGTGGACATAGCCGAGCCTTCCGCCGGAAAGCCTTTCGACCTCTTCGGCACGGCTCTTCACCCACCTGTCATAGAGAAGGTTGTTGAGCCTGGACTTGGAAATCGGCTTTACCGTCTCGTCCCAGCATTCGCCCGCTTCGGAGCGGAAGCTGAAAAGCACCGGCTTGCCGGCCTTGCCGTTGAGAAGGGCGAAATAATCGGTATTCTCCCCTATTTCCTCCCCGTCAATCTTCTCGAGGATTGTCCCCGGTACGACCTTGGAAGATACCCTGTCAAACGGGCCGAATTCCACCACCTCACTGACTTTCAAGCCTTTGCCCTCATATCTCATATCAAAGAAAAGACCTGTCTCGGCTGTAGGCCTGGCAGCGGCAGGAGCGCGGTAGCCGGAGCCGGTATGGGAGACATTGAGCTCCCCGAGGAATTCGCTGAGGAACTCGGCAAAGTCGTAGTTGTTGTTGATATGCTCAAGGAACGGTTCGTACTCCGACTTGAGAAGGTCAAGGTCAACCCCGTGGTAATTGACATTGTAGAACATCTTCTTCTGCTGGTTGACCACGTGGGCGAACATATATTCCCTCTCGGCGGCGGCATCAAGCTGCATCTCGATGTCGAAGGAAACCGGCTTGGGGCTTCCTCCCGGAAGGCTGATTACCGACGGGCGTGAAGAAAGCACATAGAGATTCTTGCCTTCCTTGTCAAGAAGAAGCGAGCCGTATGAAGAACTCATCTTCTGCACAAGCGAGGTCGTTCCGGTCCTTGTCTCTGTCTTCCAGAGGTCGAAACCCTTCTCGAAGGAAGAGAGGAAATAGAGTGTTTCGCCGTCTTTTGTCAGGGCTGCACCGCAGAGGTCCGATGACATGGGGGTAAGCCTTGCTACCCTGTCAGAAAGGCCCTCAAGCTCGATTTCAATGGATTTCCCATCCTCTTCCCCGTCTTTTTCGGCAGCCTTTTTGTCCTTTTTCTTCTTGTCCTTTGCAGATTCGGCCTTCTCCTTTTCCGCATCCTTCTTTGCCTCTTCAGCCTCCTTCAACAATGCATATTCCTCCTCGCTCATCGAGAATTCTTCCATTGTCCTGCGGTTCATGAAGGCGATGCAGACGTCGTTCTGGCTGCCCCAGGAGGCGTGCGAGCGCATTCCGTACCTGTTGGTGATGAAGATGATGGCATTGCCGTCCATTACCCACTGCGGGCTCTCGTCGATGTAGCCGCTCTCTGTGATGTTCCAGATGCGGCCGCCGTCGGTTGCGGACACGATGCCGATATCGGTATAAGGGTCCCTGCGGTTGGTTATCAGCGTGAGTGCAAACCATTTGCCGTCCGGAGACCAGCTGTATTCGAAACCTTCTTCATAGTTGCCGTAGTGCTGCGTGCCGTCGGTAATCTGCCTTACAGCCCCACTCTCAAGGTTGAGAACTTTGAGGAAATGCCTGTCTTCGATGAATGCAATTTCCTTTCCGTCAGGAGAATAGCAAGGGACAGTCCTCTCGGTGCCGTCCTCCGGGAAAAGCGGGGTCTCGTCGATCAGGGTTGAATTGGCGAAGTGGAGCTCGTCCTTGCTGCGGACCGTGGCCTTGTAGAGGTTCCAGGTGCCGGTGCGTTCGCTGGCATAGACGATGGACTTTCCGTCAGGGGACATCGTGATGCCGCTTTCCGCCGCTGCAGTATGGGTTATCTGCTTTGTGGTGCCGTATTTGTCGGTCGTTGCGAAAACTTCGCCCCTGTAGAGCAGGGCTATCTCCTTGCCGTTGTCGGAAACCGAGATCTCCGAGACAGAGCCGGAACGGAGGGTCGATGGCTTTTCGAAGCAGTCCCCAGTGATGCTGACTGCCACCTTGGACGGCTTGCCACCAGGGGCCATAGTGTAGATTTCTCCCTGATATCCGAAGCAGAGGGTGCCGTTGTCGGCCTGGCTGAGGAACCTCACAGGATGCTTTTCGAAGGAAGTGAGCTTCTCGGCATTCATCATGTCATCTGCCGGTGCCTTATAGACATTGAACGTGCCCCCTCCCCTTTCGCTGAGGAAAACGACCTTTCCGTCCGGAGTGAAATAAGGGTCACGGTCTTCGCCCGGATTGAGGCAGAGCGGAGTATGTTCGTTGCTTGCGGCATCATAATAGAAAATGTCCCTCGCAACTGATGAGGTGTGGTGCTTCCTCCAGATGTTCTCGCTTCCGCTGCGGTTGTAGTAGATGAAGGACTTTCCGTCCTTGTCAAAGTCCATTCCGCACACCGGGGCTGCCGTTACGAGACGGCTTCTTCCTCCGCCGGCTGGCACCCTGATCAGCTGGGTGTACCATGCAGTCGGGAACATGGAGCTGGTCGAAGGGTTCTGGATGTAGGCGCTGTAGTAGATCTCGCTGTCGTCCGGAGAGAATGAAAGAGGGATCTCGGTGGTGCTGTTGGTGGTGATCCTTGTGGCCTGGCCTCCGCTGGAGGGCATGGTGTAGATGTCGGTCGAGCCTTCCCTGTCTGACTGGAAAGCAATTGTCTTTGAATCATTTGACCATACGGGATTGGATTCGAATGAAGGCGAGGTGGTAAGCTGCCTTGCCTGTCCGCCCGTGACCGGGACCACATAGATGTCTCCCTTGTAGGCAAAAGCAATCTGCCTGCCGTCCGGAGAGATACGGCTATACCTCATCCACAGCGGGGTACCGGCAAATGACGTCACGGCACATCCTGCCGCAACGACGAGTGCTGCAAAAAATTTTTTCATCAATATCGGTGTTTTGTATTTGTTTTGTCCGGGGTTCCTGCAATGGACCCCTTCCGGCAGGGCTGATAAAAAGCCGCACCGGAGACAAATGTAAGCATTTTTATGATGATAAAGAACCTCCGTGATGCCTCAGGCTGTCTTTTTATAGCTGAGCACCGCCCAGGTCATCGTCAGCGAGCCTATGCCGAGAAGGCACGCAAGGTCCGGCCAGGTCTCCCTGATGCCGCATCCCTTGAGGAAAATTGCCCTCATCGCATCGGCAAAGTATCTCAGCGGATTGGCGTAGGTGATGGTCTTGGCCCACTGCGGCATCGACTCGATCGGGGTGAACACTCCGCTCATCAGCATGAAGATCATGCTGAAGAACCATATCACGAACATCGCCTGCTGGGTGTTTTCGCTGAAATTGGAGACAAGCAGCCCGAAAGAGGCCATTACAAGTATGTGGGCGAGGGTATAGACAATGATTGCAAAATAGCTTCCCCTGCAGCTGTAGCCGAAGACCAGATATGCCAGCAGAAGGCAGGTGAACACCATGAAATAGGCCACGGCCACATACGGGACCATCTTGCAGGCAATGAATGCAGTCTTTTTGACCGGAGTCACATTGATCTGCTCAATGGTGCCCTTTTCCTTCTCCGACACGATGTTGAGCGCAGGAAGGAAACCGCACATCATGGTGATTGCAATGACAATCAGGCCCGGAATCATATACAGCTTGTAGTCGAGGTAGGGATTGAAGCGGTATGACCCGCTGACATCAAAGCCCGGCATGGCGGCAGCGGAAGAAGATACCATATTGTCTGAGATGAAGCCGGTCACGCAGGTATTGAGATACTGGCCGGCAATGCTTCCCCTGGTGCCGTTGACGGTGTTGACCTTGATTCCGACAGGGACGCTGCCGCCGCCTCCCCTGGTATCCTCGAGATACTGCGAAAAACCGTTGTCTATGGTAAGTATTGCGTCCGTCCGGCCCCTGTCCATCAGAGCCTGGGCACTCTCCGGCGCAGCATTGACGTCCAGCACTTCAAACCACCCGGACGAAGCGCATTTTTCCATCAGAAGATGCGACCTGTCGCTATGGTCGTTGTCCACCATTACAAGACGGACGTTGCGTATCTCCATATTGGTCGCAAAAGGAAATACAAGTATGATGAGAAACGGGAACATCAACACCATACCGGGCATGCCAGGGTCTCTCAAGAACTGTTTGAACTCTTTCTTTACCAGATACTTCCACATACTACAATCTCGTCTTGAACTTTTTGATGCTTACATAGAGCAGAAATGCCATCATACCGGTGAGGACAGCAAATTCCTTTGCTACCGAGGCGAATCCCACTCCCTGGATCATTATTTTCTTGACCATTATCACATACCATTTGGCCGGTATGATGCAGGAAATGGCCTGCAGTACGGCAGGCATGCTCTCGCACGGGAATATGATGCCCGAAAGCATCATCGTAGGCATCGTAAGGCCCATTCCGCAAATCATGAGTGCAGTCTGCTGCGTCTTTGAAATCACCGACACGAGAAGGCCCAGGCCGAGCGACGAGCCGACAAACACCAGCGAGGCGAGGGTCAGCAGGGTGAGGCTGCCGTTGACCGGGACGCCCATCACATAATGGGCAAGCAGCAGGACGCTGACATAGTTGACAAGCGACAGCACAAGATACGGCGCGAGCTTGCTGAGCACAATCCAGAACGGCTTCACCGGCGACACGAGCACAAGCTCCAGGGTGCCGAACTCCTTCTCGCGGACAATCGACACCGCAGTCATCATCGAGCATATGAGCATGAGAATGAGTCCCATGACCCCGGGGACAAAGTTGTAGGAAGAGCTCATTGCAGGGTTGTACATCAGCTGGATGTTCGGGCTGAAGGACGGGCCACTGCTACCGGTAAGGGCCGTTGCCATTTCCATCTGTTCGCTGGCAAGCACGCCCATGAGATAGGCTGTGACGGTCTGTGCGGTATTGGGGTCGGCTCCGTCGGCGACGATGCGCAGCGAAGCCCCCTTTCCGCTGCCGGCCTGCGAATCAAACCTGTCTCCGAAGCACAGGACGGCCTTCGGGCTCCCACGGCGGAAACGCCCTTCAATCTCCGAAACGGACGGCAGGACCTCCCCTATCCGGAGATATTCATTGGCATCGATTCTCTCCACTATGCGGCGCACCTCCGGGTCGGTCATGTCCCCCACAACGTCCACAACCACATTGTACACCTCCGTGCTGACGGCATATCCGAAGAGGATGATCTGCACGACGGGCATCACCAGCACGATCATCGTCGTCCTGACGTCCCTGAAGATATGGCGGAACTCCTTCTGTATGAATGATAGAATCTGTCTCATTGTCCGGCTGCCCCCCTTCCGGCTATTCTGGTGAACACTCCGTCCATATCGGCGGCGCCGTATGCCTCCTTGAGCTCTGCGGGCGAGCCGAGAGCCTCTATCCTTCCGTCAACCATTATGGACACCCTGTCGCAATATTCCGCCTCGTCCATATAGTGGGTTGTCACGAAAACCGTCACGCCCTTCGAGGCGGCATCATATATCGTCTCCCAGAAATTTCTCCTCGTGACGGGATCGACTCCGCCGGTTGGCTCATCGAGGAAGACGATTTCCGGGTCGTGGACCATCGCTATGCTGAAGGCAAGCTTCTGCTTCCACCCCAAAGGCATGTCCCTTACATACATGTTGCGGGCATCCTCAAGGGAGAGGGCCTTGAGCATCGAATCGGTCTTTATGCGTATCTCCTTGTCATTCAGTCCATAGATTCCTCCGAAAAGCTCGAAGTTCTCCCACACCTTGAGGTCGGGATAGAGCGAGAATTTCTGGCTCATATAGCCTATGTGGCGTTTGATCTGCTCCTGCTCCGAATTGATGCTGAAGCCTGCCACGGTCCCTTCTCCCGAGGTCGGTTTGCTCAGTCCGCAGAGTATCCTCATTGCGGTGGTCTTCCCGGCACCGTTTGCCCCAAGAAATCCGAAAATCTCCCCTCTGGACACCTCGAAGGAGATATTGTCCACAGCGGTGAAGGAGCCGAACTTCTTCACAAGGTTCCGAATCATGACCGTCTTCTCTTCCATAATGTCAGGACAAGCTCATAAAACAATCTTCAATTCCGGCTTTTATCGGCTCCACCGAGCAGCCCGTCATTCCGGCCTCGGCAAGAGCGCGCAAAAGCACCTTTTCATCCGGCCCGCCTTCCGGCACGGACACATGACATTCGCATCCGAATGAGGAGCATCTGGTCACCCCTTCCACCCCACGGAGCACTTTCAATATTCCGAACATATTGCCTCCACGCGCGGCATAGAGCCTTTCGGGATATCCGGACACGATTTCTTCCGGGGTGCCCGTGCCGATGATCCTTCCTCCGAGAATGAGGGCAATCCTGTCGCACAGCCCGGCTTCGTCCATATACGGGGTGGAAACCATAATGGTCACGCCCGACTCCCTGATACGCCCGAGCATTGCCCAGAACTCCCTCCTGCTGACCGCATCGACTCCTGTTGTAGGCTCATCGAGAAAAAGCACGGAAGGCTTGTGGACGAGGGCGCAGCACAGGGCGAGCTTCTGTTTCATTCCTCCGGAGAGGTCGCGTGCACGGCGGTCCCGGAACATCTCGATCTGGCTATAGATATCCCTGATGGTATCGTAGTTTTCCTCAATCGTAGTTCCGAATACGGTTGCATAGAATTTCAGGTTCTCCTCCACGCTGAGGTCCTGGTACAGAGCGAAATGGCCAGGCATATAGCCGATGCTGCAGCGGATGGCGGAATAGTCCCGTACCACATCCCTGCCCCCGACCGTGGCAGTGCCCGCATCCGGGAGGGTCAGGGTGGTGAGAATCCTGAACAGGGAGGTCTTCCCCGCCCCGTCAGGACCTATGAGGCCGAAGATTTCGCCCTTGCTTATCTCCAGGCTCACATTGTCCAGGGCAAGCGTCTTTCCGTAGGACTTGCTTACTCCGAGTATCTCTATTGCACCGTTTCCCATATCTTCCGGTTTATCTGACGGCTTTGCGGACATAGGCATACATTCCCAGGCGGAGGGTGCCGTCATTGGGGACGGAGACCTTGACCGCATAGACAAGGTCTGCCCTTTCATCGCGCGTCTGGATGTTTTTCGGCGTAAATTCCGATTGTTCGCTTATCCAGGTCAGTGTGCCCTCATATTCTTTCGGGGAGTCGCTGCCGTCGTCCGGGATGACTGTCATACGGTCGCCGAGTTTCACTCCGGCAAGCTGGGCCGTCGTAAGGTATGCCCGCACGTATATGTTGTCCATATCGGCCATTTTGAAAAGGGGCTTGCCAATGGTCACATTTTCTCCGTTCTCGGCATATTTTGTCAGCACGGTTCCGCCTACAGGGGCCGTGATCCTGCATTTTTCAAGCTGGTCCATCCTCTGGGCGAGCTGTACCCTGTATGTGGCGATTTCAGACCTTACCGCCTCATTGTTCCTCTCCCAACTCTGGATCTGGGCGTCTGTCTGCACCTTGAGCAGTTCGATGCGGTCCTTAAGGTCCTCCACCTGCTTCTGTGAAGCGGCGTTACTTTCAAGCAGTCTGGAATAGCGCTCAAGGTCATGGGAGAGACTACGGAGCTGGCTGAAGGCCGGTTCCGACTGCTTTTTGATGTCGATCAGCCGCGAAGAAGCGCCCCCGATCCTCTGCCTGAGCTCCTCGGTCTGGAGAAAAACCTGTACGGAGTCAATGGCTCCGAGGACCTCCCCGGCCTCGAGACGGTCCCCTTCCTCAATCTCGAGCGAGGTAATCATTCCGCCTGCCTGGGCGGAGACTGTTATTTGGACTGCTTCTATCTGGCCGCAGGCGTCGAACGGGATGCTGCGGGAGCAGGAATATGCTGCAAGAAGTGCTGCAGCGGGAACCAATAGTGAAACTTTTCGTGCCATAGTTATTTTCCCAATGTATAATTCAAATCAAATACTGCCATAATGTACTGTACCTCATGCAGGTTGCGGTTGAGTCTCGCGGTGAATTCATCGTCGAGTATGCCCAGGTAATCATTCATCTTTATTAC
>CAMBMK010000044.1 GCA_945868745.1 uncultured Bacteroidales bacterium | reverse complement strand
ATCCAGAAGGGTATTGAGGATGCAAAGAAGAATCTCGTGAAGATTCCTGTCATCAACACTACCATTCCTCACGAGCAGTCAGCCCATTTCGGAGGTGCTGAGGTATTCATGAAGCCTGCGGCTCCCGGTACCGGTGTAAAGGCCGGCGGTGCGATGCGTGCCGTATTCGAGTCTGTGGGCATCCAGAACGTCCTCGCAAAATCGAAGGGCTCTTCAAACCCTCACAACCTCGTGAAGGCCACTGTACAGGCCCTTACCGAGATGAGGGACGCTTATACTGTTGCAGGACTTCGCGGTGTTCCTATGTCAAAGGTATTTAACGGATAGGAGAAACGGATATGGCAAAGTATAAAATCACACAGGTTATCAGCAAGAATGGTGAGACCAAGAGGCAGAAGGCAAACCTTGCTTCTCTCGGCATCCACAGAATGCATCAGACCGTTGAGGTTGAGAAGACTCCGATTACAACGGGTATGCTTGAGAAAGTTCGTCACCTTGTAGTTGTTGAAGAAATTAATTAGGAGGAACAAGTAATGAATCTGCACAATCTGAAACCTGCAAAAGGTTCTACAAAGAATAACACCAAGAGGCTTGGCCGCGGCCAGGGCTCAGGCAAAGGCGGTACTTCCACCCGCGGTACCAAAGGTGCACAGGCACGTGCCGGATACGAGCACAAGATCGGTTTCGAAGGTGGACAGATGCCTATCCAGAGGAGACTTCCTAAGTTCGGCTTCAAGAATCCTACAAGGGTTGAGTTCCAGCCTGTCAATGTAGCTGATCTCCAGGCCCTTTCAGAGGCTCTCGGAACAAATGTCATCACTCTTGACACCATCGTCGAGGCTGGTCTGGCATCTCCGAAGGAGCTCGTGAAGGTACTCGGCAACGGTGAAGTGAAGGCTGCTCTCGAAGTATCGGCTGACGCTTTCTCTGCTTCTGCCAAGGCCAAGATCGAGGCTGCCGGCGGAAAGGCACTTATCGTTGAAGAATAATTTGGTATAATGAAGAAGTTTATCGAGACAATCAAAAACATCTTCAAGATCGAAGAGTTGAAGAAGAGACTCGTCTATACGTTTCTTCTGATACTCGTTTACCGACTGGGATGTTTCATCGTGCTTCCGGGCATCGATGCGGCATCCCTTGCAAAACTCCAGAGCACTGCTCAGGAAGGTCTTGTAGGTCTCCTGAATATGTTCTCCGGAGGTGCATTCGGTAACGCTTCGATCTTCGCACTGGGTGTGATGCCGTACATCTCGGCATCCATCGTGATTCAGCTTCTGGGAATGTTCGTCCCATACTTCAGGAAACTGCAGATGGAAGGCGAGAGCGGCCGCAGAAAGATCAATCAGCTTACCAGGTATCTGACCATCGCAATCCTGGCGATCCAGGGCCCTGCATATATGGCACAGGTCCACAATCTCATCCCTGGTTCGGCATTCGTTGCAGTCAACCAGTTCGGCTGGAGCAATTTCACATTCAACCTCGTGTCCACCCTCATCCTTATGGCCGGCTCGATGTTCGTAATGTGGCTTGGTGAGCGCATCACTGACCGTGGTATCGGAAACGGAATCTCCCTCATCATCATGATCGGTATCGTAGCGCGTCTTCCATACGCACTCACTGCCGAGGTCGGAGAGAAGCTTTCCACCACCAACGGAGGTCTCCTTCTTCTTATTGTCGAGCTGATTGTCCTCTTCTTCGTGTTCGTAGTGGCCATCGCCCTCGTACAGGGAGTCAGGAGAGTTCCTGTACAGTACGCGAAGAGAATCGTAGGAAACCGTCAGTACGGCGGTGTCCGTCAGTACATCCCTCTGAAGATCAATGCGGCAGGCGTTATGCCTATCATCTTCGCACAGGCGCTGATGCTTCTTCCGCTTCTCTTCTCCCGCTGGGATGCCACCCGCGGACTTGCCGCAACTCTCGGCAACTATACGGGATTCTGGTACAATCTTATTTTCGGACTCCTCGTTGTCATCTTCACATACTTCTACACTGCCGTCACGGTCAATTCCAATATGATGGCTGAAGATATGAAGAGAAACGGCGGTTTCATCCCTGGCGTAAAGCCCGGCAAGAAGACTGCCGAGTACCTTGACTCAATCATGTCAAAGGTTACCCTTCCGGGTTCAATCTTCCTTGCAATCATCGCAATCCTGCCTGCAGGTGCAATGATTCTCGGTGTCAACAACCAGTTTGCAAGCTTCTACGGCGGTACATCGCTCCTGATCCTTGTGGGCGTTGTCCTCGACACCCTCAGCCAGATTGATTCCTACCTGGAAATGCGCCATTATGATTCGCTCATGAAGACAGGTCGTCTGACCGGTCGTTCAGGTATGTAATTTTTGATATTTTAAGGATATGGCAGCAAAGTCCAAAAGCGAGGAAGCGATAGAGCTGATGAGAATCAACGGAGAGCTGACGAGCAAAGCGTTGGCGGAAGTCGGTAAGGCCGTTGCCCCTGGTGTGACAACTAAAGAGTTGAATAGGGTGGCGGAGACTTTTATCCGTGATCACGGCGCTATTCCCAACTTCCTTGGCTATGAGGGCTATCCGGCAGCCATCTGCGCTTCTGTCAACGATGTGGTGGTCCACGGTTTCCCGTCGGACTACGTACTGAAGGAAGGAGACATCGTCTCAATCGACCTCGGCACATCGTACAAGGGATACAACGGTGATTCGGCCTACACTTTCCCTGTCGGGGAAGTGTCCGCCGAGACCCGCAAGCTCCTTGACGTGACAAAGGCGTCCCTCTACAAGGGCATCGAGAAGGCGGTCGCAGGCAACAGGACCGGTGATATTGGACACGCGGTACAGTCGTATGCCGAGTCATTCGGATTCAGTGTCGTGAGGGAACTCGAAGGACACGGAATCGGCAGGGATATGCACGAGGACCCGGGCGTTCCGAACTACGGAAGGCAGGGCCACGGTGCAAAGCTCGAAGAAGGAATGACCATTTGTATCGAACCTATGATCTGTGCGGGAGGCCGCGGTGTGTACCTTGCTAGAAACGGTTGGGCGGTACATACATCAGACCACAGGAATGCGGCACATTTTGAGCTTACGGTTGTTGTCCGTCACGGGAAAGCTGAGCAGCTGTCAACCTTCGATTATATCGAGAAGGACAGTACGATTAAGTTTTAAGTGTAATTTCAATGTCAAAACAAGCAGCAATAGAACAGGATGGAGTCATTGTTGAGACCCTCCCAAACGCTATGTTCAAGGTGGAACTCGAAAATGGCCACGTCATCCTCGCTCACATATCGGGGAAAATGAGGCAGCATTTCATCCACATTCTCCTCGGTGACAAGGTTAGAGTTGAAATGTCACCTTATGATTTAAGTAAAGGAAGAATATCCTTCAGATACAAATAAAATTTTCAGTGTTATGAAAGTAAAGACATCCATCAAAAAGCGCAGCGAAGATTGCAAGATCGTAAGGCGTAAAGGTCACCTTTATGTCATCTGCAAGAAGAACCCTAAGTTCAAGATGCGTCAGGGTTAATCGCCTGCGGGATGAAATATTGTGTAAAACAAATAAAGTTTAGATAGAATTATGGCAAGAATCGCCGGTGTTGATTTACCGAACAACAAAAGAGGAGAGATAGGTCTTACCTATATCTTCGGAATCGGCCGCTCATCAGCAAGGAAGATCCTCGATGAGTGCGGAATCGACTATGACACTAAGGTCAGCGAGTGGAACGACGACCAGATCGGAAAGATCCGTTCTATCATCGCAAACGACTACAAGATCGAGGGTGAGCTCCGTTCTTCAGTCCAGATGAACATCAAGCGTCTTATGGACATCGGTTGCTACAGGGGCATCCGTCATCGTATCGGACTTCCTGTACGCGGACAGAGCACAAAGAACAATGCCCGCACCAGAAAGGGTAAGAAGAAGACTGTTGCCAACAAGAAGAAGGCAACCAAATAATCGATGAATTATGGCAAAGAAGACAACTACAACAAAAAAGAGAGTCGTTAAAGTTGAAGCAGTTGGTGAGGCTCATATTTCATCAACATTCAACAACGTCATCGTTGCCCTTACCAACAGCGTCGGCCAGGTTATCAGCTGGTCTTCAGCAGGTAAGTGCGGTTTCAGGGGCTCCAAGAAAAACACTCCTTATGCAGCCCAGATGGCAGCGGAGGATGCTTCCAAGACAGCTTTCGATGCTGGTCTCCGCAAGGTAAAGGTCTATGTCAAGGGACCTGGCGCAGGCCGTGAGTCCGCAATCAGGACCATCAGCAACGCAGGTATCGAGGTTACCGAGATCATCGACGTTACACCGATGCCTCACAACGGGTGCAGACCAAAAGGCCGTCGTAAAGTTTAATCCATTCATTTTAAAGAACAATTACTATGGCAAGATATACTGGACCAAGTACAAAGATCGCCCGCAAATTCGGCGAGCCTATCTTCGGAGCAGACAAGGACTTTGAGAAAAGGAATTATCCTCCGGGACAGCACGGCGCAGCCCGTAAGCGTGCAAAGAAATCTACTGACTACGGTATTCAGCTCCGCGAGAAGCAGAAGGTGAAGTATATGTACGGTGTGCTCGAGCGTCAGTTCCGCAACACCTACGAGAAGGCTTCCCGTCTCGCTGGACAGAAGGGTGAGAACCTTATCATCCTCCTTGAGTCAAGGCTTGACAATATCGTTTACCGTCTCGGCATCGCTCCTACCCGTGCAGCTGCACGCCAGCTCGTGCTCCACTGTCACATCACCCTCAACGGTGAGGTCTGCAACATCCCTTCAGCCCAGGTAAAGCAGGGTGACGTGATTGCAGTAAGGGAAAGGTCAAAGAGCCTCGAGGTTATCCAGAACAGCGTTGCTTCCGCAGCGAAGTATTCCTGGCTTGAGTTTGACGCCAAGACACTGACCGGCAAATATCTCAACATCCCTGTACGCGCAGAGATCCCTGAGAACATCAACGAGCAGCTGATTGTCGACCTCTACTCCAAGTAATAAATAAACACCAAAAAAGAATAATTATGGCAATCTTAGCATTTCAGAAACCGGATAGGGTAATCGTGCTCGAAAACACCGATACCGTAGGCCGTTTCGAATTCAAGCCACTCGAGCCTGGATACGGACAGACCATCGGCAACGCTCTTCGACGCATCCTTTTATCCTCTCTGGAAGGTTTTGCTATCAGCTCGATAAAGATTTCCGGTGTGGACCAGGAGTTCGCCACCATCCCGGGAGTCATCGAGGGTATGCAGGACATCATCTTGAACCTCAAGCAGGTTCGCCTCAAAAGGATGGTTGATTCTGCTGATACCGAGACAGCAAACATCACTGTCAGCGGTAAGCAGGAGTTTACCGCAGAGGATATTTCCAAGGGATTGTCTTCTTTCAAGGTGCTGAATCCTGAGCTGCACATCTGCTCTCTTGAGCCAAGCGTCAAGCTCGAAATTTCCTTGACCATCACAAAGGGCCGCGGTTTCGTCGCAGCCGAGCAGGAAAGGGATGAGAACACTCCTATCGGTACCATTCCGGTGGATGCGATCTACACTCCGATCCGCAAAGTGAACTGGACGGTTGAAAACTGCCGTGTCGAGGAGAGGACCGACTACGAGAAACTTTCGCTCGAGGTAATCACCGACGGCTCCGTTTCTCCGAACGCCGCCCTGCAGGACGCAGCCAACATCCTCATCTACCACTTCAAGCTGTTCACCGACGACAAGAAGCTCTCTCTTGAGAGCACCGTCGAGACCGATACCAAGGAGCTTGATGAGGAGTCTCTCCGCATGAGACATCTTCTTCTTTCGAAGCTTGCAGACGTCGGCCTTTCAGTTAGGGCTTACAACTGTCTGAAGGCTGCGGACATCGACACATTCGCCGACCTGGTTTCCTATTCGAGGGCAGAGCTCATGAAGTTCCGCAACTTCGGAAGGAAGTCGCTCAACGAAATCGATCTCCTCATCGAGAAGGCAAATCTCTCATTCGGAATGGATGTCAGAAAGTATAATATTGAACCTAAGAAAAAGATCAACGTTTAAATATGAGGCACAATAAAGCAATCAATCACCTTGGACGCAAGAGCGGTCACCGCAAGGCATTGCTCGCAAATATGGCTTCTTCTCTTATCCTTCACAAGAGAATTAACACCACCGTTGCAAAGGCAAAGGCCCTCAAGGTGTATCTCGAGCCGATTATCACCAAATCCAAGGAAGATACGACACACTCACGCCGTGTTGTTTTCAGCTATCTCAAAGACAAGTATGCAGTCACCGAGCTTTTCCGCACCATAGCTCCTAAGATTGCTGACCGTCCGGGCGGATACCTCCGCGTACTCCACACCGGTTTCCGTCAGGGTGACGGCTCCGAGATGGCTCTCATCGAGTTTGTGGACTTCAACGAGGCAGCTCTCGCTTCAGCACCTGCAAAGGCAGCCAAGAAGAGCACCCGCCGCAGCCGCAAGAAAGCAGCAGAGGAGACACCGGCAGTCGAGACCCCGGAAGCTCCGGCAGCCGAATAATCGGAAACCCCAAATATTGAAGATGGAACGGAAACCCCGCTCCATCTTTTTTTATCCGTCGTTGCATAGTATTCTTTCCGTAAATCGAATGGAAAAAGGTTATCTTTGCAAAAACAAAACAATTGCAATGAAAATGAAAAAAATCTTGGGACTGCTGGTGCTGGTGTCGTGCGCATTGGGCATTATGGGCTGCAGTAAAGGGGGAAGGAAGATAACTGACAGGAAGGAATACAATCTAACTGTCGCTTCGAAAATGCTTCCCGGTGTGCTGTGGTCTTGCGGGATGGATTACCTTACGGATGTATATGCCGTAAAAATAGGTGATTCAGACAAGTGGACAAAGTTCGGCCCGATTCCCGGATTTGACTATACGGAAGGGTATGAGTATAAAATAAGAATCAGGGAGACAAGCTATCTGGACTACAGTATGGGGGAGCCTGCCTGGACGGAATATGAACTGATAAAAGTGATATCCAAAGAAAAGAAGGATTCGGAGGGCCTCCCGCAGAATTTCATCCCTGACGGGTACATTGTAGAAGAAGAATGAACCGTCGGGGTATAGCAATCTTTTCGAGGCGAATTGACAGCAGTCTTCTATTCATTTGCTGAATAGAAGGCTGTATATTTTTTGCGTTATTGTTTGAAAAGACTCAAACAAATTATAAATTTGTTGACACTAAAGCTGTAACAATATGTTATCAAAAGAAATCTACTCGAGAAGACGCGCCACTCTCATAGAAAAAATGGCGCAGACCGCCCCTCAGGGCAGCCGTGGAATAGCGCTTTTCATTGGCAATGCGGAAGCTCCCGCACAGTACAGGGACAACTGCTACAAATGGCGTCAGGAAAGCACCTGGATCTATTATTTCGGAATCGACCAGCCTCTCTACAGTGCCATAATCGACCTTGACGAAGCAAAGACAACCATATATGCGGACGATTTCACAATCGACGACATCATCTGGATGGGCCCTCAGCCGTCCGTAGCCTCCCGGGCCGCAGACACCGGCGCTGACGCATCCGCTCCGGCAGCCGCACTCGCGCAGGCAGTCTCCACCGCCTTGGCATCCGGCCGCAAAGTGCATTTTCTCCCTCCTACAAGGTACTACAACACCCTTGTCCTGCGTGACCTCCTCGGCAAGGACGCAAAGCCTTCGACAGAGCTTGTCGATGCCGTGGTAAGCATGAGGCTTCTCAAGGAGCAGTGCGAAATCGAGCTCATCGACAATGCCTGCCTCCTCGGATATGAGATGCACTCAATCGGAAGGGACAGCATCATCCCGGGCATCATCGAGCAGGAAATCGTCGGCAAGATGGAAGGCCACACCCTTTCCAACGGATGGGGCGTTTCGTTCCCGATCATCCTCACGCAGCACGGTGAGACTCTTCACAACCACTCTCACGACAAGGTCATCGAGCCGGGCAAACTTATGGTAATCGACGCCGGTGCCGAAAACAATGAGCACTATGCCTCCGACTTTACCCGCACCTATCCGACAGGCGGAAAGTTCACGACCAGGCAGCGTGAAATCTACCAGATAGTCGTTGACTGCAACGAACTCGCATTCTCGATGACCCGTCCGGGCATCACCTACCGCGAGGTGCACCTTGCCACCGCCGCGAAGATGCTCGAAGGCCTCAGCGCAGTCGGTCTTGTGCACGGAGACATCGACGAGATGGTGGCTGCCGGAGTTGCAGGACTCTTCCAGCCGCACGGACTCGGCCACAATATGGGTATCGACGTCCACGATATGGAGGACCTCGGCGAAGACCGTGTTGGCTACGATCCTGACCAGAAGAGGGTATCCCAGCTTGGCCTTGGCAGCCTCAGGATGGCCCGCAGGCTTGTTCCGGGACACGTTGTCACCGACGAACCGGGCATCTATTTCGTTCCGGCACTCATCGACCAGTGGAAACGTGACGGCATCAACAGGCAGTACATTGACTTTGCACGCCTCGAGGGTTACTATGACTTCGGCGGCATCAGGCTTGAGGACGACGTACTCGTGACTCCGGAGGGCGCCCGTCATCTCGGACCGAAGCGTCTCCCTATCCAGCCTGCCGACGTCGAGGAGGCTATGGCAAAGGCCGAGTGGCGCAGATAGATACGATTCTTTACCGGCCTGCCGTAAAAAAGCACGAATTTTTATCGCAGAGAGCGGCATTTTCCCCAAATTGCCGCTGTGGAATCTTCATAAAACATTCCTATGCGATACGGTAGCGCCGGATATGTGCTGACCGCCCTGGCGGATTTTCTGATGCCGAGGGAGTGCCTGGTCTGCGGACGGGAACTCCTTGTGCATGAAAAACACATATGTACCCCGTGCCTTGAGGAAATGCCCCTGACGTATTTCTGGAAGGATGCGGACAATCCGATGGGCAAGAAGTTCAACGCGCTTGTCCAAAGGGAAAATGAACAATCGGGCGGAGCCGTATATGAGCAATATTCATATGCGGCCGCCCTTTTCCATTACAGGACCGGTACCGGCTACGAAGAATTGACCAAGGCGCTGAAATACCATTCGGACATGGCGGCAGGGCGTTTCTTTGCGGCGATGCTCGGGCGACGGATTGCCTCTTCCCCGCTTTTTTGCGATGTCTCGGCTGTAGTGCCGGTCCCGCTCCACTGGACACGCTCCCTTTCAAGGGGATACAATCAGGCTGAGGTCATAGCCCGGGAAGTGGCATCCTGCATCGGAGTCCCTGTTTATCCCCGACTTTTGCGCAGAAACCGCCGTACCAGGACCCAGACGCACCTGTCGGGGGGGGACAAGGTGTCCAATGTGAAGGGCGCCTTCACGGCCGATACCAAGGCGCTTTCGGGCATCGCGGGGCGGGGTGTGCACTTGCTTCTCGTGGACGATGTATTCACTTCAGGCTCCACGCTTCTTTCCTGCCGCAAAGCTGTCTGCTCGGCCCTTGATGCACTTGGAGTGAAGCACGGGGGTGTCAGGATCTCCGTTGCTACGCTCGGCTATGTGGGCGGCTTATGACGGTGACGGATGCGTCGGCTCCATTTTCCGTGCGGAATACGGTATCTTCAAAAAAGATTCTTTTATCAGGGAATCTTTGTTATATTTGCATGCTATGCTCCGCAATGGAATCATAAAGGTCGTTTCGCTTGTGCTGGCGATATGGTATCTGCTGTGCGTGCTCGGATTCAATGTCCATTTCTGCAACGTCAGCGGAGAAAGTGTCGTCGAGTCTCTTGTGTCGGGCCCTGTGCAGGGCGATGTCCATCGCAGATGTCCGCACGACATGCAGCCGGGGCATCATGACCGTGAGTTGTCCGGAAAAGCCTGCTGCACTGACAATATCAAGGTCCTCTCGCTTACCGGCAGGGAAGAAGACGACAATAACGGATGCGGCCCTGTCTTCGGGCATTTCCTTGCATACGTGACAATAGACGGCATTTATCATCAGGATGCTTCCGCCGTCCTGCTCCGGAGGGCTCAGGACTGCAGCATCATTCCGGATATCCCGGACAATATCTTTTCACTGTTTTCAGTCTGGAGGATTTAGGAGACTTCCTCATTCCCCTTGTAATTCCGAATGTTATGCCAGAAATGACGGGCGAAGCCGGGATTATTCCGGCAGAAATACAAACACACTGGAACAATGAAAAATACAATCATATTATTGCTGGCGCTGGCAATGGCCGCGCCGAATCTCCATGCGCAGGTTGTGGGCGCAAACGGAGCAGTCATAGACACAACCGACATCTATAAGGACAGGAGCGACAGCCTCCAGGCAACAGTATTCGTTGCGCGCCAGGCCGGCAACTACCTTTCCAAAGGAAAATCAATCAGGACAGAGGTCATTTCGGCTGCAGGCCTGTGCAAGATGGCATGCTGCAACCTTGCCGAAAGCTTCGAAAACTCGGCGAGCGTGACCGTAGGGTATTCTGATGCCGTCACCGGGGCAAGGCAGATACGCCTTCTCGGACTCAGCGGCACCTATACCCAGATGCTTGATGAAAACCGCCCGGTCATGAGGGGACTAGCTGCCCCTTTCGGGCTCTCATATGTGCCGGGGCAGTGGCTTGAGAGCATCCAGATTGCCAAGGGTTCCCCTTCGGTCATCAACGGCTCCGAGTCCATAACCGGACAGATCAACCTCGAACACAGGAAGCCGACCGATGAAAAACCCCTGTTTCTCAACGCTTCCGTGATGAATGACACCAAGATGGACTTCAACGTCGCATCGTCGCTCCAGCTCAATCCCAATCTCAGCACGGTGCTGCTCGGCCACGTCTCCGGCAATGCAAAGAGCTCGGACCACAACCACGACGGCTTCCTGGATGACCCTAAAATGCTCCAGCTCAATCTTGCCAACAGGTGGCTGTATTATTCCGACAGCGGTGTGCAGGTGCGTTTCGGCATCCGTGCCCTTCAGGACAGGCGCAGGGGCGGTCAGGAGGGGTATGACCACAAGTCATATTCTTTTGAGCCGCTTTCCTCCGGGGCAGGCGCAAACCTCTATGCTCCCTGGGGCTCCGACATCCTGAACCGTTCCGTCAACGGCTATGTCAAGGTCGGAGTGCCTCTCAACGAAGACAATTCAAAGAACATCGCCCTGGTGGCCGACTACAACCATTACTCGATGGACTCCTATTTCGGTGTATCACAGTACCTTGCAGGGCAGCACTCGGGCTTTGTCAACCTCCTGTACCAGAATACTGTAAGCGAAGCCCACAACTTCACCCTGGGTCTCAGCTCCAGCTATGACCGCTATGATGAGGACTTTGCCCGCATCGTGCCGGGAATGGCGGCAGCCGACCTGCGCAGCGGAGTCACGTCCCTTGCAAGTGCCGGTGCTTTCGGGGAATACACTTTCCACGCGGGAGAGACAATTTCCCTAATTGCCGGACTTCGCACAGACTGGTACAAAGGCCACGGTTTCAAGATGACGCCGAGGCTCACCCTCAAATACACTCCGGTGGAGGACCTTGTAATCAGGGCAAACGGCGGGCGCGGACTGAGGTATGCCCTTCCGCTGCTGGACAATATCGGCGTGCTCTCGACCGGAAAGCGTTTCCTCGGCGACTATGCGGGCCATATGCTTGAGGATGCATGGACATTCGGAGGCAACATCACCTGGTATCTGCCGTTCGGCGCCCCGTCGTCCACCTATCTGAGTTTCGACTATTTCAGGACACAGTTTGCCGACCAGATGATTGCGGACTATGAGCACACTGCCGACGCCATCGACTTCTATGCTCTTGACGGCCGGTCATTTACCGACAACTACCAGGTGGACTTCACCGTGGAGCCTTTTGAAAGATTTACGGTCACGGCCACCTTCAGATATACCGACGCCAAGGTCACGCTTGAAGGGAAGGGCCTGGTGGAAAGGCCGATGACGAGCCGGTACAAGGGCGTGCTCAATCTTCAGTATGCGACCAACCTCAACAAATGGATTTTCGATTTCACGGCATCGGTAAACGGTCCTTGCAGGGTCTATGACTTTATGCTCGGCGAAAAGGACCACGACGGCAACCTGCTCTACAAAAACGGCCAGACGCCTGTGTATCCTCTTCTGTATCTTCAGATCACCAAAAGGTTCAAGGGGCTGGACGTCTATGTCGGGGGAGAGAACCTCACAGGATATACCCAGAAGAAGATTGTCCTCGGAGATGCCGTGGATGCAAACGGGCATGTCCACGCCGCGCAGTCTTCGTTTGATGCGAGTGCCGTCTGGGGCCCGATAATGGGGGCGAAGATCTATGCCGGAGTCCGTTTCACCCTCTGGAAAAAAGCTTGAAACTAACACTAAAATACAATAGAAATGACAAGGATTATTATCTGCTGCATTGCAATGATGCTTGCGTTTGCTTCCGCCCGGGCGGAGTCCCAACCGTGCGTACAGGCATCCGTGGCCGCTCCGAAACCAAAAAAGGAGCTCAGGACGGTCAACTACAGGGTACAGCTGCACTGCAAGGAATGCGTCATGAAAATCAATGAGAACATATCTTTTGAAAAGGGAGTGAAGGGACTTGATGTTTCTCTTGATAAACAGACGGTAAAGATCACCTATGACCCGTCCAAAACTGATGAGTCAAAGCTGAAGGCAGCCCTTGCAAAAATCGGCTACCAGGTCATCGGCAATGCCGAAGATGGAGGCGAAAAGAAAAAAGAATAGAACTTTTTTCTTATCTTTGCACCTGCGGCCGGCCTGACCGGACCGGCCGCTTCTGCTTTGGTGGTGGAATTGGTAGACACGAGGGACTTAAAATCCCTTGGGCAGCAATGCCTGTACGGGTTCAAGTCCCGTCCGAAGCAC
>CAMBMK010000043.1 GCA_945868745.1 uncultured Bacteroidales bacterium | reverse complement strand
TACGGGTTGGCAAAGTAGGCGTAGGTGAATGCATTTACCGAGCTGTCGGGGCTGCGCGATTCCTGCCTTGCCGTCTCGATGCCGAAATCCAGACGCACGCCATCGCTCGGGCGCATTGTCATGTTTGCGCTGAAATTGTAGCGGTTGTAGCTGTTGTTGATGAGCATTCCGTTCTCGTCGTTGATGCCTCCGGACACATAGTAGGTGTATCTGTCCGAGCCGCCGCTCAGCGAGATGTGGTGGTTCTGGGAAAATGCGTTGCGGAACAGAAGGTCATACCAGTTGGTGGTCTCCTGCTTGAGGCTTTCGAGGTAGGCATCCTGGGCGGCCCTGTCCCCGGCCATCCCGGAGAAATCGCCGAGCCCCGCCCTGACCTGGCCCACGATTCCGATCACGGGATAAAATGCAGTGGCGTCCGTCAGGGAAGCCCGGTAGCGGCTTTCCGAGAATTCGTCCCACAATTCCTTTTCCCACTCAATCTTTTCTGCGGAATCCATCAGGTCCACGCTCCTCTGCGGCCGGAAAGACCAGGAGAAACTGTTGTTGTAGCCTACTTTCATCCGTCCCTGCTGGCCGCGTTTGGTGGTGACCACGATGACACCGTTGGCCGCGCGTGAACCGTAGATGGCTGCCGCCGCCGCATCCTTCAGGACTGTAATCGATTCTATGTCATTGGGATTGATGCCTCCAACGCCGTTGACGAATATGTCGTCAAATCCTCCCGTGGCGAGCTGTTCGCCGGTAAGATTGGGCGATTCATTCTGGAGCGGCACTCCGTCCACAACCCATAGCGGGTCGCTGGTCCCGGAAAGGTTGTTGGTGCCGCGGATGCGTATGCGCGACTGCGTGCCGGGCTGTCCTGAGGTCGCCTGGATCTGCACGCCTGCAATCTCCCCCTGCATGAGGGCACTGACGGAGGCAATCGGCTTGGCCTCGAATTTTTCCGAATCCATGATGCCCACGCTGCCGGTGATTCTCTTGACTGTGGTCTGGCCGTAGCCGGTCACAACCACCTGGTCCAGGACATTCTTCTCATAAGAAAGCACTATCCGGATATCCTTCAGGGGGCCTTTGGTGATGTCATAGACGAAGTCTTCCATACCTATACAGCTGAAAACCAGTGTCCTGACTCCTTCTGGAATCTTCAGTGAAAACCGTCCGTCAATGTCCGCAACAGTCCCGGCCGCAGGTTTTTCCCTGCAGACCACTCCGGCTCCTATGGCAGGCTGGCCGTCGGGGTCAGTCACCGTGCCCGTGACGGTCTGTCCAAAAACCAAATGGTTGACTCCTCCGAGGAAAGTCAACCATATCACTATCAATGCAATTTTCTGTTTCAATTTCAGGTTGTCTTGGGGTTACCCCTCAAATATAGGAAATAATTCATCGATTTCCCTGTTGAGACGCTCCAAAATGCCGATTTTTTTCTCTTTCAGCTCCTGCGAGATATCAACCTTGTAGAAGTGCGGGTTGATGAGTCGCCTCTCGGATGGGCTGAGGTGCCTGAGATTGTCGTCGAAATAGGCTTTTTTCTCTGCAAGGCTGTGGACCGGTGCGATGTTTTCCCCGTTCCTGATGACCTGGCCCTGAAGCACCTTCCATCTGTAGGAACCGGCTTCGAAGGTCTTCGATTTGAAGCAGTCGCGCTCGTCCGCAACGGTAAATGTCTCCCCGGCCTCGATTTTCCGTGCCGTCCCGTCTCCGCGCAGGCAGGTCACATCGAGCTTGAACAGTTCCCCGGCGCTGAAATCCACCTCCTTTGCGCTCACGTGAGGGCCCTCCGAGCCTTTTGCCCCGCTGATGATGCGGTAGGTCGTCTGGAATCCCGGATTGATGAGCTTGATGGTGTCCTCGGAACGCTTGAGGACAGGTTCGCCGCTGATTTCCACAAGTTTATACACGTTGCCGAAGCAAGGTTCCGCACGCGAGGTCGCGATGGCGTCGCCGACTCCGTAGCTGTCGATTTTCGCCCCCTGGCGCTCCAGATCGGTGATGAGGTACTCGTCCAGTCCGTTGGTGGCGAATATCCTGCATTTTGTGAGTCCTGCCCTGTCGAGCATATCCCTGACCTTTGCGGAGAGGTAGGCGAGGTCGCCGCTGTCAAGCCTGATGCCGTAGCCTCCGGGATAGTTGTCGTCGATTCCGCACTCCCTGAATGCGCGGATGGCGTTGCGGATGCCGCACCTGAGGGTGTCGTAGGTGTCGATCAGCAGGATGAGGTTCTCGCCGCGGTGGGTGTTGATGTAGTCGGTGAAGGCCCTGTGCTCGCCCTCCACGGAGCTGCCGTATGAGGTGATGAAGCTGTGGGCCATCGTCCCGGTGGAAGGAACGCCGTTCATCACGCCTGTGAGTATGTTGGAGGTGCTTGCACATCCTCCGATGATGGCTGCCTTAGCACCGTAGGTGGCCGCCCACGGTCCGTGCGCCCTGCGTGAACCGAATTCGCTCACCGGACGGTCAGTTGCGCGGCACACCCTTGATGCCTTGGTGGCCACTGCCATCTGGTGGTTCATAATGCAGAGGATCGGGGTTTCGAGCACCTGCGCCTCGATCAGCGGTCCCTCGACAGTGATTATCGGCTGGTTGGGAAATGCTATCTCGCCTTCCCTCATTGCATAGACATTGCCGGTAAACCTCATGGTGCTGAGGAACTTGCGGAATTCGGCATAATTGTCGCCCGGAAGGAATTTCTCAAAAAAGCCGGGCTCTGCGTTTCCGAGCGCGCCAATCATTTCGATGACTTCCTGAGTGCCGCTCACCACTGCCCAGTTGTTGTTTTCGGGAGCCTTGCGGTAAAACATATTGAAGACGGCAGTTTCCTGCTGTCTTCCTGTCTCATGGAACGACTTTCCCATCGTATATTGGTACTTGTCGGAGCAATATGCATTGTTCAGCATTTCAAAACAGCTTATGGTTAAAACAGTTTCTGTGTTATTTTCCTTATGGAAAAATTTACCAAAAATACCTCATAAAATCCGAAAAGGCAAAAATGACAGGTTAAAAAAGATAAGGAATATGCTAAATTTGTAAAAATTCGTATTTATTCCGATTCATATATGAGTGTACTGCCGGAATTGTTCAGAAAATATACGGGAGTCCTTCCGGAAGAGGTCCTGCCGATGGCTGCTTCCGGGAGCCCGAGACAATACTGCCGCCTCAGGGCAGGGAATATTTCGCTTGTGGGCGCAACCGGAGTCGATGCCGACGAGAACAGGGCTTTCTTTGCCGTAGGTGCATCCCTCAGGGCCAATGGCATAGCTGTGCCTAGGGTAGTTGCGGTCAGCGATGACGGTATGGCATATCTCCAGGAGGACCTCGGGGACACAAGCCTGTTTTCCCTCCTTCCTGGTTTGGAAGGCACCGGCCCGGCATCGTCATTTGCACGCAATATGCTGATTGCCACGCTCGAGCAGCTGCCTGTCATCCAGTTTGAGGGAGCACGCGGGCTGGACTGGAATCTCTGTTATCCCGAGCCGTCTTTCGGCGAGGCCACGGCAATGTTTGACCTCAACTATTTCAAATACTGCTTTCTCAAGACAACCGCTCTGGAATTCAATGAGACAAAGCTCCAGAAGGATTTTGTCAGGCTCTGCTCCGACCTTTGCTCCTTTTCGGGAGACACTTTCATGTACCGCGACTTCCAGTCCCGCAATGTGATGGTCAGGGACGGCAGGCCGTGGTTCATTGATTTCCAGGGCGGAAGACGTGGACCGGTCCATTACGACGTGGCCTCCTTCCTGTGGCAGGCAAGGGCAGGGTTTGCGGATTCCCTCAAGGAGGAACTTCTCGGAGTGTATCTGAGTTCGCTCAAAAGGTATGTGCCGGATGCTGATGCCTCCACATTTGTCCCCGCACTCAGGCTTTTCGTGCTTTTCCGCACGCTGCAGGTGCTTGGCGCCTATGGCTACAGGGGCTGGACACAGTGCCGTCCGCATTTTGTGAAAAGCATCCCGGCGGCAATTGCCAATCTGCGAAAACTCCTTGATGGAAAGGATATTACTACAAAGGGTACGGACAGGCCGTTTGCTGCCTATCCTTATCTTGAAGATACCTTGAGGCGTCTTGCAGATCTCCCGCAGTTTGCCGCGCAGGATAGTGCCGCCAGCCATTGCGCATCACCTGCGGAGCATACGCTCGAAGTGGAGGTGTATTCATTTTCGTTCAAAAAGGGCATACCGGAGGACAGGTCCGGCAATGGGGGAGGGTATGTTTTCGACTGCCGCAGCACCCACAATCCCGGAAGGATCCCGTATTACCGCCAGTTTACCGGACTTGACGGGGAGGTCATACGCTTCCTTGAGGAAGATGGCGAGATAACTGCTTTCCTGTCAAATGTCTATTCGATTGTGGACCATCATGTCGAGCGTTTCCTCGAAAGGGGGTTCTCCCATCTCCAGATTGCCTTCGGCTGTACCGGAGGTCAGCACAGGAGCGTCTATTGTGCCCAGCACACGGCAGAGCACCTGAAAGAAAAATACGGCGTCAGGGTGCACCTTGTCCACAGGGAGCAGGGCATCGACACCTGTCTTTGAACATTTGTCAAGGATCTATGGTTGAATGATTTACAGATGGAAGATGAAATGAAATCGATGATATTTGCAGCGGGTCTCGGCACAAGGCTGAAGCCCCTTACCGACTCGATGCCCAAGGCTATGGTCCCTGTGGGCGGAAAACCCCTGCTCGGCATAGTCCTCGGGAAGCTCAGGGATGCAGGCGTCAGCAGCACCTGCGTCAATGTCTATCATTTTGCCGGACAGATTATCGCTTATCTTGAAAACAATCCTGTACCCGGCATGGAGATTTCCATTTCGGACGAGAGGTCATCGGGACTGCTCGAGACGGGGGGCGGAATCCTGGCGGCGGAGCGGTATCTGTGCGGGGACAGCCCGGTACTTATCCACAATGTGGACATCCTGTCCAATCTGGACATACGTCTCTTCCTTGGCTCGCTTTGCCCTGACGACCTTGCCACGCTTGTAGTAAGTGAGCGGAAAACAAGCCGTTATCTTCTTTTTGACGATGATATGCTGCTTCGTGGATGGACTGATGCAAGGACGGGGGAGGTGCGCGGTCCGGCAGCGGGCGGTGACATTTCGGCATACCGGCGTCTTGCCTTTTCCGGAATCCATGCCGTGAGCTCCCGGATTTTCGCCGCGATGCGTTCCACAGGCTTTTTCGGGCGTTTCCCGATAATGGATTTCTATCTTGCAGCGTGCAGCCTTTTCAGCATCAGGGGATATGTCCCGGCCGGTTTCAGGATGCTCGATGTGGGCAAGGCCGATACACTTGCGGAGGCCGAGAAATTTCTCAATTTTGAATAATTAAAAATTGGAAATCGGGAGGATTTTGATTATCTTTACACGGTTTTTTGAAAAAACAACAATATTAATACATCATCATTATGAAAGAACTGAAAGGTACAAAGACCGAAAGGAACCTGATGGAAGCGTTCTCCGGCGAGAGCCAGGCACGCAACAAGTACACCTATTTCGCATCAAAGGCAAAAAAGGAGGGCTACGAGCAGATTGCAGCCATCTTCCAGCAGACTGCCGACAATGAGAAGGAGCACGCAAAGATGTGGTTCAAATATCTCGAAGGAGGTGCCATCAAATCCACAATCGAAAATCTCGAGGAGGCCGCTGCCGGCGAAAATTACGAGTGGACCGATATGTATTCCCGTATGGCACAGGAGGCCGAGGAAGAGGGATTTACCCAGATTGCCGAGGAGTTCCGCGGCGTGGCTGCCATCGAGAAGGAGCATGAGGAGCGCTATCGCAAGCTTCTTTCCAACATCAAGGAAGCCCTTGTCTTCTCACGCGACGGTGATGCCATCTGGATCTGCCGCAACTGCGGTCATGTGGTTGTAGGCAAGCAGGCTCCGCAGGTTTGCCCTGTCTGCAAGCATCCTCAGGCTTATTTCGAGCTCAGGGCCCAGAACTATTAATAGTTGCCGGGCTTTTCAAAAGGGCTTCAAGGAACATTCTTTTACTGCAGGACAGGCGGCTTTCCGGCCGCCTGCCCTTTTTTTTGCGTCACAACCGGGCGTAAATCGCTTTGTTTTGCGTATATTTGTGAACTATACCACAAACATCAATAACACACTTTTGGGAGTATGAACAAAAACATAGAACTGAACCCAAACAGGGTCGTTGCCTTTTTAGGAAAGGACCCGGGGGACTTTACCCGTGAGGATATCATCAAGTTCGTCAAGGACAATGGTATCCGGATGATTGATTTCATGTATCCTGCCCAGGACGGAAGAATCAAGACCCTCAACTTCATGATCAACAACCTCGCATATCTCGAGACCATCCTCTCCGAGGGCGAGCGTGTGGACGGTTCGAGCCTCTTCCCGTCATTCATCGAGGCCGGCAACAGCGACCTCTACGTGATTCCGCGCTACAGGACTGCTTTCGTGGACCCGTTCCAGGAGGAAATCCCTACGCTCTGCTTCCTCTGCACATTCTGTAACAAGGACGCAAAACCTTTCGACTGCGCTCCGCACAACACACTTCTCAATGCAGAGGCAGAATTCAAAAAATCCACCGGCCTTGATTTCGAGGCAATGGGAGAGCTTGAATACTATGTGATTACCGATGAGGACCCGCTTTTCCCTGCAACCGACCAGAGGGGATACCACGAGTCCGAGCCGTTTGCCAAGCTCAACGATTTCCGCCGCGAATGCATGGCATTCATCGCCCAGACCGGCGGACGCATCAAATACGGCCACAGCGAGGTGGGCAACTTCACCCTTGACGGAAAGATCTACGAGCAGAATGAAATCGAGTTCCTTCCGAGCGAGCTTGACAGCGCCGCAGACCAGCTCGTGCTTGCAAAATGGGTAATCCGCAATCTTGCATTCAGATACGGATTTGACGTGACCTTCGCACCGAAAATCATCGTCGGTGAGGCCGGCTCCGGTCTCCACATCCATATGCGCCTGATGAAGGACGGCTGCAACGTCACCCTCGGGGACGACCGCAGGCTTTCGGACATCGCACGCCGCGCAATCGCCGGGCTTATGGACCTTGCACCTGCAATCACTGCCTTCGGCAACAAGAATCCTACTTCATATTTCCGTCTCGTCCCTCACCAGGAGGCTCCGACCAATGTATGCTGGGGAGACTGCAACCGCTCCGCCCTCGTAAGGGTGCCGCTCGGATGGACAGCATCCACCGATATGAGCGCGGTCGTCAATCCTGCCCAGAAGCCTGTGGAGCTCGACACAAAGGCAAAACAGACATTCGAAATGAGGTCGCCTGACTGCTCTGCGGATGTTTACCAGCTGATGGCAGGCCTTTGCGTAGCAGCAAGATACGGTCTGGAAATGGACCCTGCGGAGGCTCTTGCAAAGGCTGAGGCCGCCTATGTGGACATGGACATCCACAAGCCGGAGAATGCCGCAAGGCTCGCCTCCCTCGCTTCGCTTCCTGCATGCTGCGCCGAATCTGCCGACAGGCTCGAGGCCGTGCGCGACATCTTCGAAAAGGGCGGAGTGTTCCGTCCGAGGATGATTGACGGTATTCTCAGGCAGCTCCGCTCATATGACGACAGGCATCTCCATGAGGATGCGGACAGGGATCCGGAACTCATGAAGAGCCTTGTAAAAGAGTATTTCTACTGTGGATAAAAAATGATAACTCAGGACCAGATAAAAGATTTGAAAGAGAGGCTCGGAAAGATTTCGGCGTGCCTCGACATACCGGCCAAGCGGGATACCGTGGCCCAGTTGCAGAAAAAGACAGAGGCCCCCGATTTCTGGGGGGACCCGAAGTCTGCCGAAGCGTTCCTGAAGAATCTCAATTCGGTAAAGTCCTGGGTTACGGACTATGACAGGGCTTCGTCGGCAATAGATGACCTTGAGGTGCTCTACGATTTCGCAAAGGAGAGCCTCGGGGCCGGTGCCGATGAGTCCGCGGAAACTGACGAGACGCGCGAGCTGCAGCAGTCCTTCCTCGATACGGAGGAGGCTGTGGTGGCGCTTGAGCTGCGCAGTATGCTCGGCGGCGAGGGCGACAACCTCGGTGCAGTGCTCACGATCAACTCGGGAGCGGGCGGCACGGAGGCC
Organism: uncultured Bacteroidales bacterium; assembly: GCA_945868745.1. Classification (GTDB taxonomy): domain Bacteria; phylum Bacteroidota; class Bacteroidia; order Bacteroidales; family UBA932; genus Cryptobacteroides. Next base: position 4,778 of record CAMBMK010000043.1, on the reverse strand, counting down.
AACGACTGGTCCGCAATGCTTATGCGCATGTACATGCGCTGGGGCGAGAGGCGGGGCTTCAAGATGACGGTCACTGACCTTCTCGAAGGCGACGAGGCCGGCATCAAGAGCACCACAGTCCAGTTTGAGGGCGACTATGCCTACGGTTACCTCAAGGCCGAAAACGGGGTGCACCGCCTTGTGCGCATCTCCCCGTTCAACTCGCAGGGCAAGCGCCAGACCACCTTTTCGTCGGTTTTTGTCTATCCGCTCGTTGACGACACAATCAACATCAACATCAATCCTTCCGACCTCGAATGGGACACTTTCCGCTCCGGAGGACACGGCGGGCAGAATGTCAACAAGGTGGAGACAGGCGTACGCGTAAAGCATATCCCGACCGGCATCACGGTGGAGAACACCGAGACACGCTCGCAGGTTGACAACAAGGAAAACGCCCTCCGCATCCTCAAGTCAAGGCTCTACGACCTGGAGCTGAAAAAGCGCCAGGAGAAGCAGGCCGAGCTCGAGGGCCAGAAGAAGAAAATCGAATGGGGCTCGCAGATACGCTCATACGTGCTCCATCCCTACAAACTTGTCAAGGACCTCCGTACGGGCTTTTCGACTGCCGATACCACGGCAGTGCTCGACGGTGACCTGGACGGTTTCATGAAATCGTTCCTCCTGCAGGAGGGCGGCTCCGCCACAGATGTGGAAGATATCCAATAAATCAATAATAAAAACACAATGGAATTCAAGTATGCACCGATGTTTCAGCTTGGTCCCGACACCACTGAATACTATCATCTGACTTCAGAAGGCGTGTCCGTAAGCTCTTTCGAAGGCCATCCGATTCTCAAGGTGGCTCCGGAGGCCCTCACGGCACTTTCCCACGCGGCTTTCCGCGATGTGAACTTCCTTCTCCGTCCTGACCACAACCGTCAGGTGGCGAAGATTCTCACCGATCCGGAGGCTTCCTCCAACGACAAATACGTGGCACTGAGGTTCCTGCGCAATGCCGAGGTGGCTGCAAAGGGCAAGCTCCCGTTCTGCCAGGACACCGGAACCGCCATCATCCACGGCGAAAAGGGCCAGCAGGTCTGGACCGGTTTCGACGATGCCGAAGCCCTCTCCCGCGGAGTTTACAGGACTTACACCGAGGAGAACCTCCGCTACAGCCAGAATGCCCCTCTCACCATGTACAAGGAGGTCAACACCAAGTGCAACCTTCCGGCACAGATCGACATCGAGGCTGAAGAGGGAATGGAATACAAGTTCCTCTGCGTTGTGAAGGGCGGCGGCTCGGCCAACAAGACCTATCTCTACCAGATGACAAAGGCTGTGCTCAATCCGGGTACCCTCGTTCCATTCCTCGTGGAAAAGATGAAGACCCTCGGTACCGCAGCCTGCCCTCCATACCACATCGCGTTCGTAATCGGCGGCACATCAGCGGAGAAGAACCTTCTCACCGTAAAGCTCGCCTCCACCCACTACTATGACAACCTCCCTACCACCGGTGACGAGACCGGCCGTGCCTTCAGGGACGTCGAGCTCGAAAAGCAGGTGCTCGAGGAGGCTTACAGGATAGGACTCGGTGCGCAGTTCGGAGGCAAATATTTCGCACATGACATCCGCATCATCCGCCTGCCGCGCCATGGCGCATCCTGCCCGATCGGACTTGGAGTAAGCTGCTCTGCCGACCGCAACATCAAGGCAAAGATCGACAAGGACGGCGTATGGATCGAAAAGCTTGACGACAATCCAACCAGGTGGATTCCGGAGGAAATGCGTAACGCCGGCGAGGGCGGAGGTATCTCCATCGACCTTGACCGTCCGATGGCTGAGGTGCTTGCCGAACTCACCAAATATCCGGTATCCACACGCCTGAGCCTCAACGGTACCATCATCGTGGCCCGCGACATCGCACACGCCCGTCTGAAGGAGCGTCTCGACAATGGCGAAGAGCTTCCTGAGTATATCAAGAATCACCCGGTATTCTATGCCGGTCCTGCAAAGACTCCTGAAGGAATGGCCTGCGGCTCCATGGGACCTACAACCGCCAACAGGATGGACCCGTATGTGGACCTGTTCCAGAGCCATGGCGGAAGCATGGTGATGATTGCCAAGGGCAACCGCTCCCAGTGCGTCACCGATGCCTGCCACAAGCACGGTGGCTTCTATCTCGGCTCCATCGGCGGTCCTGCCGCAGTGCTGAGCTACGAGAGCATCAAGAGCATCGAGTGCGTGGAGTATCCTGACCTCGGAATGGAGGCCGTCTGGAAGATCCGCGTGGAGAACTTCCCTGCATTCATCCTCGTCGATGACAAGGGCAACGACTTCTTCAAGCAGTACGGAATTTAGTTTCCACCTGCATCATCAGACCTGTTCCGGAATCCCGAAACGGTCCATAACCTCAAACAAAAAGGCAGGCATCGGCTCCCCCGGTACCTGCCTTTTGATTGTTTATGTACATAACCGCTCCCGCAGCCGGTATAATATGAATAGCCTACCGCCCTTTCTGCCTGAAGGACCAGAGGAGGATGCCGGCGCTGACTGATACGTTGAGGGAGTGCTTTGTGCCGCTCTGGGGGATTTCGAGGGAGAAATCTGAAGCGTCCACCACGTCCTGGCGTACGCCGTCCACCTCGTTCCCGAACACAAGGGCATATCTGCGGCCGGGCTCGGGAGAGAATGCGTCAAGCTTGACGGAATGGACCGTCTGCTCCACGCTCACGATGGTGTAGCCTTCGCTGCGGAGCATTTCCACGGCGGCCAGGGTGTCATCCCAATGCTCCCACGGCACACTGTCCTCCGCTCCGAGGGCCGACTTGTGGATTTCAGCCGAAGGGGGGACTGCACAGATGCCGCAGAGGAACACCCTGTCAACCTTGAACGCATCGCTGCTGCGGAACACCGATCCCACATTGTGGGCGCTCCTGATATTGTCCATTATAACCACGATTCCCGAAGGCGGAAGTTGCCTGTACTCCTGCGCGCTTACCCTGCCGAGCTCAATGTTGAGCAGTTTTCTGTCTTTGCCCATCTGTCGAATGCTTTGTCCTGCAAAGTTATGTTTATTTTCAAAAATAACCAGTGCCGGAGGATGGCCGGCCACCGGAAATCGGGTGCAGATATGTACCCAATAATTTTTCGTTCTTACTGAAGAAAAACCAATTATTAAATGTATCTTTGCAAAGATATGCCTGCCGATATGTTCGGAAATGGTATCAGGGCAAACAGATTATAAACTTTTATTGAATACCACATAACATGAAACAGGATTTACAGATTTTTGATCTCATCAAAAAAGAGAGAGAAAGACAGTCATCGGGACTCGAGCTCATCGCTTCCGAGAACTATGTGACCGACCAGGTGCTTGAGGCTATGGGCTCAATCTGCACCAACAAGTATGCTGAGGGCTACCCCGGCAAGCGCTACTATGGCGGCTGCGAGGTTGTGGATCAGATCGAAACGATAGCCATTGAGCGCATCTGCAAGATTTACGATGCTGAGTATGCCAACGTGCAGCCTCATTCCGGTGCACAGGCCAATATGGCTGTGACAATGGCCTGCCTCAAGCCGGGCGACACCTTCATGGGTCTCGACCTCAGCCAGGGCGGTCACCTTACCCACGGTTCGCCTGTCAATGCTTCAGGTATCCTCTACCATCCGGTAGCATACGGACTCAACCCTGAGACCGGTACCGTTGACTACGACGAGATGGAGCGCAAGGCACTCGAGTGCAAGCCGAAGCTCATCATCGGCGGAGCTTCCGCATATTCTAGGGAATGGGACTACGAGCGCATGCGCGCAATCGCCGACAAGGTGGGAGCAATCCTCTGGATCGATATGGCACACACGGCCGGTCTCATCGCAGCAGGTCTTCTCAAGAACCCTGTCAAGTATGCCCACATCGTGACCAGCACCACCCACAAGACTCTCCGCGGACCTCGTGGCGGTATCATCCTCATGGGCAAGGACTTCGACAACCCGTGGGGCCTCACCACTCCAAAGGGCGAAATCAAGAAGATGAGCGCAATCCTCAATTCAAGCGTATTCCCTGGTGTACAGGGCGGTCCGCTCGAGCATGTGATTGCCGCAAAGGCAGTTGCTTTCTACGAGGCAATGCAGCCTGAATATGTCGAGTATCAGAAGCAGGTTATGGCAAACGCACAGACCATGTGCAAGGAGTTCGTAAGCAGGAACTACAAGGTCATCTCCGGCGGCACCGACAACCACCTCATGCTCATCGACCTCCGTACCAAGTTCCCTAACCTTGCAGGACGTCTTGCAGAGAAGGAGCTCGGAAAGGCAGACATCACCGTCAACAAGAATATGGTTCCGTTCGACAGCCGTACCGCATTCCAGACCTCAGGTCTCCGTATCGGTACCCCGGCAGTCACCTCCCGTGGATTTGTTGACAAGGATATGGTGGACATCGTAGCCCTCATCGACGAGGTTCTCTCTTCCGCAGCAGCACACGCAGACGCTCTCACCTCAAAGGAGCCTACGGATGCACAGAAGGCAGAGCTCGCAGAGCACGCAGCAGTCCTCGAAGACGTTCGCCGCAAGGTCCATATGATGACCTCCGGCCGTCCTCTCAACAGGTACTAACCGTCAACAGGTTTTCCCGATAACACAAAGGAGAGGGGTTCAGCTCACCCCTCTCCTTTGTTATACGGTATTCTTTTTTTTGCATGATAACACAAGAGGCTGGCTCCATATGGCCACCCTCTTGTTTATAATAAATGGTTAGATTTCTACGCTGACGCTCTGGCGAATATCATCTGAAGCACTTC
>CAMBMK010000042.1 GCA_945868745.1 uncultured Bacteroidales bacterium | reverse complement strand
TAGGTAGCTGCCGTTTTTCGACCCGGACGTCCGATACTGGATGTCCGGGTTTTTTGTGTTTGCTATTGTCTATTCCGATATAAAGAGGTAATTTTGAAAACGGAAAAACAATCAGCAGTTTGAAAAAGACCATCGTACTTGAAGCCATTGATCCGATTGAAATCTACGGACCTGGCAATCGTATCCTGGAGGAGTTCTGTACCTATTTCCCCGGTCTGAAGGTCGTAGCCCGCGGCAATGAATTGATTCTTGACGGGAAGCCTTCCCAGATCGAGGAGTTCAACATCAGGCTTGCAGAACTCATCGAGCGCCGCCACCACAAGATGAATCTCACTTTATATGATGTAGAAGCCGTATTTGACGGAGAATCCTCTCCCGACAAATTCAGGCTTGAAGGTGATGCCGTCATTGTACACAGCACTGACGGAAAGGCAATCAGGGCCAGGAACAGGACACAGCAGGAGATGGTCAAGTCTTATTTAGATAAAGAACTTATTTTTGCTGTCGGCCCAGCAGGTTCCGGCAAGACATATATTGCCATTGCCCTTGCCGTCCGTGCACTGAAAAACCGTGAAATCAAGCGTATTATCCTCACGCGTCCGGCTGTCGAGGCAGGGGAGAGCCTCGGTTTCCTGCCGGGTGACCTCAAGGACAAGCTTGATCCGTATCTCCAGCCGCTCTACGATGCCCTGGGCGACATGATTCCTTCCAGGAAGCTGCAGGAATTCATGGAGGAAGGCACAATCCAGATTGCCCCGCTTGCATATATGAGGGGACGCACCCTCGACCGTGCGTGTGTGATATTGGATGAAGCGCAGAATACCAATCTGGGCCAGCTCAAGATGTTCCTTACCCGTATGGGGCCGAATGCAAAATTTATCGTGACGGGCGATGCCAGCCAGGTGGACCTTCCGCGGAAAGAGGACTCGGGCCTTCTGAAAGGCATTGAGATGCTGAAGGACATAAAGGGGATACATGCAGTGTTCTTCTCAAGGGAAGACATTGTGCGCCATCCTCTGGTCAACAAGATTGTCAAGGCGTTTGATGCCGACTGAGGCGAGTCACCCCTACGCCGGTTTTTCCCTTCACTCTCTCAAGAGTCACCATCATATTGTCATAGTCGGCAGGGTCCTTCCAGCAGTCACGTTTCCCTATCCAGTCATCGACTGCGATGGTCATGAAGCTGTCTGTCAGCTTGCCCGGAAGAGTGCACCACAGGTATTCGGCCTCGGGTTCGAGCATACGCACCTCTCCGGTAATGTCCCTTTCAATGAGGATGCTCACCGCAAGCTCAAGCCTTGTATTCGGGGCGCTCATATTGGAGACGGCATTGCCCACAGAATAGAACACCGGTACTCTGCGGCCGTCTTCTGTCACTATTGCCGTACTGTCCTGGACTACATGGGGATGGCTTCCTACAATCGCGTCCGCACCGAGACGGGCCAGTTCCCCGGCAAGCTTTTCCTGCCCGGCAGAATGCTGCAGCTCATATTCATTTCCCCAGTGCGGAAGGGCGATGATATAGTCCGCACCCCTTTCGCGTGCCCGTTCAAATGCCTTTTCAATATCTTCATGGTCAATCCTGTTGACTTTCGGCCATGCGGACTGCTGTGCTGCATTGGTCCCGTAGGTGAAATTGACAAGGGCGACCCTGATGCCTTTCACGGCAACTATAAGCGGATATGAAAGGCTGTCGGCGGACCTGTCCCGCGAAACCCCTGTCACCATAACCCTGTCAGACATCGAATCATATACATCCAGCGTCCTTTCCAGCCCCTTCATCCCCTTGTCCAGAATATGGTTGTTGGCCGTCAGGAACACGTCAACCCCGCAGTCGGCGACATATCCGGCATACCCGTCAGGGGCTGAAAACGCAGGATAGCCGCTGTACGGTTTACCGGCAAGGGTGAATTCCATGTTGGCAACGGCAAGGTCGGCTCCGGACAGACGGCTGCGGATACCTTCCAGAAAAGTGCCGAAGTCGTATTCGAGCTGGCGTTTGTGCATCATGATGTCTCCTATGAACACCAGTCTGACCGTGTCTTTCCGTGGATAGAACCATCTCGGTTTTTCCAGTTTGAAGGTGCTCTCCCCGTGAGCCGGAGATACAGGCGGATGGAATTCGAGTTCTCTTTCAGTCCGGTGTCTCCTGATCCTCTGTGCGGAGGCCCCGGCAGGCATGATGAGTAAAAACAGCATCACGAGGGCACACACTGCAGAGCTCGGCAATCTTTCGGGCATTGTTTTGGATATGTTCATACGGCTCAGTTTGATATGGACAAAAACAGGTTGTTCTTCAAATGCGGACATATATTACAAAAATAATTATTATTTGGTTAAATTTGTAGTTTGGATTGTAATAGTGCCTTACTGATATTTGCAGCCATGAAACGCATTCTTCCCATAATTGCAGTTGCGGCAGTCCTCGTGCTCGGCACGGGCTGTGACGCATTCCGCCGCCTTGCCGGCCGTCCGACATCAGCAGAAATCGAGGCAATGAGGGTGGAGAGGGCCCTGGCGCAGGAAGCGATGCACCAGGCCAGAATCGATTCTTTGAAGAAAGTGGAGAAGCAGCTTGCCGATTCACTTGCCATCCTCGATTCGCTGCGCCAGATGAACGGCACCATCCTCAATCCGTCCAAAATGGGTGGACTGTTCACGACGAAGCTTGATTCCCGCTACTATATCGTGGTGGGGGCCATGAAACAGAGGGCAAATGCCGAAAAGCTTCTGAAGGAGGTCCAGTCCAAAGGATACGTGGCAACCCTTATCAGCTTCCGCAACGGATTCAACGCAGTTGGAATCTGCAGAACGGACAACCTCAACCAGGCTTTCCTGAGCCTCAAAAAAGTCAAGGAGGAACCTTTCTGTCCTCCGGATGTGTGGATTCTTGTAAATGAGTAGAATGATAAGGAAGTTTTTGATCCAGGCTGCCGCACTCGTCATAGGTCTGCTACCTGCTGCGGCACAGTATCGTACCGGGAGTTATTCCGAATTGAATGACAGCGAGACCGTAAGGTCCCTCAAGGAGCACGTTGGATACCTGTCTTCCGTTGCCCTGGAGGGCCGTGCTGCCGGAAGCGAGGGGGAAGCGCAGGCTGCAGAGTACCTTTACGGGGTGCTTGAAGGCTACGGAGTGGAAATGCTCTGCGGCAGGGAAGGGGACATTTTCGGCATTTCTGCAAATGACGGTGACACGCTTGTAAGCCGTAATGTCATGGGCGTGGTGCAGGGCTATGACCCCAAGCTGCGCGACAGGTTCATTGTAGTCGGTGCGCGTCTTGACAATCTCGCCCCCAATATGATGACGGTTGACGGGGAGCCGTTCGAGCAGGTCTTCCCGGGCGCCAACGGAAATGCCTCCGGAGTGGCCCTGATGGCCGAGCTCGCCAGGATGGTCTCTACAGGAAGCGCCCTTTTCAGGCGCAGCGTAATATTCGTCGGCTTCGGAGCCTCGCGTGAGACCTTTGCGGGATCTTGGTATTTCGTGAACAGGTCGCCTGGCGGGGATTATGCAATAGACGCAATGGTCAATCTCGATATGGTAGGATGCGGCGAAAAGTTTCTTGCCTACACTTCTTCCAATCCGGATATGAACTCAATGGTGGGCTCGCTGACTTCGCAGCTGCTGCCGGTCTATCCGGAACTGACGGCGCAGGAGCCTTATCCTTCCGACCACAGGTCCTTCTATGCATCCGGGATTCCGTCCGTCTTCTTTACGACAGGCATCTATCCCGAGCATGATACCCCGAGGGACACCCAGTCCATACTCGACTTTGAAGAGATGGAGCGTGAGCTCGAATGTGTTTATTCTTTCACGCGTACGCTGGCAAATGCGGACAATGCCCCGCAGTTCCGTTCGTCGGACAGCGCGAAAAAGACTGACGACAGGGCTTATGCCTACAATGACTGCGACACAAGGCCTTCATTCATGGGACATTCTGACCCGAGATATTTCATCGAGAAATGGATCTACCATTATCTGAGATATCCTTCGGAGGCCGTGAGCCAGGGCATCCAGGGACGTGTCCACGTGCAGTTCACAATAGAAAAGAACGGCGACGTCACCGATGTGAAGGTCACAAAGGGAGTTGATGAACTGCTTGACAATGAAGCAGTAAGGGTCATTTCAGCTTCGCCGCGGTGGAAGCCGGGCAAGGTAGGGGGCAAAGCTGTCAGGACTTATGTGACAGTACCTGTGGACTTCATCCTCGAGAAAAGGGGAACAAAAAGGAAAACAAGCATAAACAATAATTGATATGGACTACAATTTCAGGGAAATTGAGAAGAAATGGCAGGCTTACTGGGCCGACAATCACGTGTACAGGACAGTAGAAGATCCGTCCAAGCCCAAGTATTACGTCCTCGACATGTTTCCGTATCCTTCGGGAGCGGGACTTCATGTAGGACATCCGCTGGGATACATCGCAAGCGACATCTATTCAAGATACAAGCGTCTCAAGGGATTCAATGTGCTTCACCCGATGGGTTACGACTCGTTCGGCCTTCCTGCCGAGCAGTATGCCATCCAGACCGGCCAGCATCCGGAGAAGACCACGGTACAGAACATCTCGAGGTATCGCCAGCAGCTGGACCGCATCGGATTCTCCTATGATTGGGACAGAGAGGTAAGAACCTGTGACCCTGATTATTACAAGTGGACACAGTGGGCTTTCATCAAGATGTTCAAGAGCTGGTATGACAATTCTCTCGGAAAGGCGCGTCCGATTGCGGAGCTTGTATCGCGTTTTGAAGAAAGCGGCACATCGGGGGTTGATGCAGCCTGCGGTGAGAAGATGGAATTCACTGCATCACAGTGGAATGCGATGAGCGAGGAGGAAAAGGAGAAAGTCCTGATGAACTACCGCATCGCATATCTCGGCGAGACATCCGTCAACTGGTGCCCTCAGCTCGGGACCGTGCTTGCCAATGACGAAGTCAAGGAAGGCCTGTCCGTGCGCGGAGGCTATCCTGTGGAACAGAAGAAGATGAGCCAGTGGCAGCTCAGGGTTTCAGCCTATGCCGAGAGGCTTCTCGGAGGGCTTGACTCCCTTGACTGGACTGATTCCCTCAAGGAGATGCAGCGCAACTGGATCGGGAAATCCCTCGGTACCGAGGTGGTTTTCAAAGTGGAAAGCGGAGAAAAGACAAAGGATGTCACAATCTTTACGACAAGGGTTGACACCATTTTCGGAGTCACCTTTATGGTACTTGCCCCGGAGAGCGACCTTGTTGACGAGCTGACCGCACCGGAGTGCAGGAAGGCTGTGGAAGAGTATGTCTCATATGTCAAAAAGAAGACCGAGCGCGAAAGAATCTCCGAGACAAAGACCGTGACAGGCGTATTCTCGGGTGCATACGGCATCAATCCTCTTACGGGTGACCGCATCCCTGTATGGATTTCCGAATATGTGCTTGCCGGTTACGGTACCGGAGCCATCATGGCTGTTCCGGCACATGACAGCAGGGATTATGCGTTTGCAAAGAAATTCGATCTCCCTATAGTCCCTATCATCGAGGGCTGCGACGTCAGCGAACAGAGCTTTGACGCCAAGGAGGGAAAGATGTGCAATTCGGGATTCCTCAACGGAATGGACGTAAAAGAGGCTATCCCGGCAGCCATGGACTATGTGGAGGAGCACGGACTTGGCCACAGGAAGGTCAACTACAGGCTCCGTGATGCCATTTTCTCACGCCAGAGATATTGGGGAGAGCCGTTCCCGGTATATTACAAAAACGGAATCGCACAGGTGCTTCCGATGGACAGGCTGCCCCTGACGCTTCCTGAAATCGACGAATTCAAGCCGACCGAGACCGGAGAACCGCCGCTTGCGCGCGCAAAGAACTGGTCTTATGAAGGTCATCCGCTGGAAACCAGCACGATGCCGGGCTTTGCAGGGTCGAGCGCATATTACCTCAGGTATATGGACCCTCACAACAGCGAAGAGCTTGTAAGTTCCGAGGCCAATACATATTGGCGCAATGTCGATCTGTATATCGGAGGCACCGAGCACGCCACCGGCCACCTCATCTATTCCCGTTTCTGGAACAAGTTCCTCTATGACCTCGGCTATGTCTGTGAGGATGAGCCTTTCAGAAAGCTTGTCAACCAGGGTATGATCCAGGGACGCTCCAACTTCGTTTACAGGGTTGTGGGCACAAACACCTTCGTTTCCTGCGGACTCAAGGACTCCTATCAGACCACCGAAATCCACGTGGACATCAACCTTGTCCACAACGACAGGCTCGACACGGAGCTCTTCAGAAAATGGAGGCCGGAATATGCCGATGCCGAATTCATCCTCGAAAACGGGGAATATGTCTGCGGCTGGGCGGTCGAGAAGATGAGCAAGTCGATGTTCAATGTCGTCAACCCGGATGATATCTGCGACACATATGGTGCTGATACCCTGAGACTTTACGAGATGTTCCTCGGCCCGATCGAGCAGTCCAAGCCTTGGGATACCAAGGGCATTGACGGAGTGAGCCGCTTCCTGAGGAAGTTCTGGAGGCTCTTCTATGACGGAGACAGGTTCATCGTCACGGACGAAAAAGCCACCCCGGATGAGCTCAAGTCGCTCCACAAGCTTATCGGCAAGGAGCAGGAAGACATCGAGGCATTCTCCTACAACACCACAATCAGCGCTTTCATGATTGCAGTAGGCGAGCTTGCCGACTGCCACAAGCGGGAAATCCTCGAGCCTATGGTGATTCTGCTCAGCCCGTTTGCCCCGCACATCGCCGAGGAGCTCTGGCACGACCTGGGTCACGACACCACCGTCAACTACGCCACCTTCCCTGAATATGTGGAGGCATATACTGTTGAGAATACCTGCACATATGCAGTGTCGTTCAACGGAAAGACACGCTTCACCGTTGATTTGCCTAAGGATATGGACAAGGCCGGCGTGGAGCAGAAGGTGCTTTCGATGGACCAGACTGCAAAATATGTTGACGGGAAGCAGATTGTCAAGGTCATCGTGGTGCCGGGCAAGATTGTGAATATCGTAATCAGGTAAAGTGCAACAAGAGTAAAGATTCGTATCATACTGTAAAGATTCATGACTAAGGGCAAAAAACTATTTCAAGGTATTTGTGACTACTTTGTCATCACGGTGGCGGCTTTCGTTTACTGTATGGCGTGGTCATCGTTTTTGATTCCCCACGACATCGCGAGCGGTGGCGTGGTGGGAGCCTGCACAATCATCCAGTTCGCCACGTTCGGGCTTGTGCCGGTATCGTTCTCCTTTGTTGTAATCAATGCCGTCCTGCTTCTGCTGGGATTCCTGATTCTGGGCAAAGGTTTCGGTGTCAAGACAATATATGTCATCATCATTACAACCCTGTTCTTTGACCTGATTCCGAGGTTCGCCTGGCTCACATCCATCGAGGGGCAGCCGCTGTTCATTTCCGACAAACTGCTTGTGTCGGTAATCGGTGGTCTTCTGGAGGCAATAGGCATAAATGTTATTTTCCAGAGAGGGGGAAGTACCGGTGGTACTGATGTTATAGCGCTAATCCTCAATAAGTTTTGGCCTATTACTCCCGGCAAGGTCTATCTCTACACCGATCTGTTCATCATAGCCTCCGTATTGCTTGTCCCGGGGAAAACCGTCCAGGATATGCTCTACGGCTACATTACAATGGTGACTTTCACTCTGATGCTCGATTTCTTCATGATGGGACGCACTTCCTCGGTGCAGGTGATGATCTTTTCCGAAAAAACTTCCGAGATTGCGGATTACATCGTACACCAGCTCGACAGGGGTGTAACGGCCATAAAGTCTGTCGGCTGGTACAGCAAGAAGGACAGGGACGTACTTCTCGTTGTGACGAGGAAGTACCGTCTGTCTGCCCTTACAAAGGCAATCAAACAAATTGACAGAAAGGCCTTTGTGACCATTACACCTACAAGCAGCGTCTATGGTGAGGGCTTTGAGGAAATCAAGACAGGCATAGAAAGGAAAAAACTGAAGGTCTCAAATACAGACGAATAAAATGAATTGGAAAAAACTGTGGTCCGTTTTGAAGGACTACACTCTTGTAACGCTTGGTATGGCGTTCTATGTATTGGGATGGACCATTTTCCTTGTGCCGAACAATATGGTGGGCGGAGGAGTGTCCGGTATCGCTTCGATGGTACAGTACGCCACACACATCCCGATGGGTTACACGTACTTCGCCATCAATGTCGTACTTCTCATTATCGGGTTCGCAACATTGGGCAAAGGTTTCGGCGTCAAGACCGTATATGCGATCATCATCTGTTCTGCCGGTCTTAACTGGGCGCAGGTGGTGATGCCTCAGGAAATCATTACCGAACTTGCCCTCAATAATGGAAAACTTCTCTGCACCATTATGGGCGGACTTATGGTTGGCTCCGGTATCGGCATTGCAATGCACGGCGGCGGTTCTTCCGGCGGCACTGACATCATTGCCCTGATTCTCAATAAGTACAGGAATATCCCTACCGGAAAGAGCATCCTGTGGATGGATGTCGTCATTATCCTTTCATCCCTGCTCGTGCCTTCATTTACCGAGACCGGTGAGCAGGTGGGCATCTATGAAAAGATCACTACCGTGGTATTCGGTGTGATACTGGTTGTCGTGAACGGCTATGTGATTGATATCTGGCTGTCCGGCTCCAAGCAGTCCGTCCAGGTGTTCATCATGTCGCACCGCTATGCCGAAATTGCCGATGCCATCACCAATGACCTCCACAGGGGGGTGACCGTGCTTCCGTCCAAAGGCTGGTACACCAAGGAAGAAGGTCAGGTGCTTATGGTGATCATCCGCAAGACAGACCTCAATCCGATGCTCCGGTACATCAAGAATATTGACCCTTCAGCCTTCTTTACGGTCGGTTCCGTATCCAGCGTTTACGGCAAGGGCTTCGACAAGCTCAAAGGAGTCAAAAAGGTGGAAAAATAGGTAAATAAAAACGTAAAGAATCGTATAATTCTTATGTGGAGCCTCCCTCAGGTATGTCCGGGGAGGTTTTTTTTATATATATTTGTCAGGACTCAAGTCATCTTCTCAATAGATACAGCAACCATATTGATTAATACTTATGAAACTTTCTGACCTTGTCAACGAACCTGGCGGAACTGTTTTCCGCTTATTGTCCCTGTCCGGATTTGCGCTGTCCCCGGCGGTCTTCCTGCTGATGGCGCACAATGTCACAATCCACGCAATGCTGTTTGCGGCAGCCGTATCCTTTTCGGTGCTTCTTCTTCCGCATTCGAAGAAAACGGTTGTTACGGCCTTTGTGATGGAGATATTGTCCGTTGTCCTGGATGCGGGTTTTGCCCTGGCCGGAAGGTTTATAGCCTTTGCCCTTCTGTATTATCTTCTGTCCATATTGCCGCTTGTCGGCAGCAGCCTTCGCGAAAGCATGGAGATGGCGATGGATGACCACAAGTTTGTAACCTCGGTGTCAGGATGGGAGGCGGCACTCAACAGCTCAAGGATGCTCGGTGTGATGGTATGGTCAATAGCCCTGCCGGTGCTTTTTGTCATTTCCTGTCTCGGCAAGGCGGGAGAGATAGTGTCTTTCGTGGCCATTTTGCTGCCCTATATATGGATGTCGGTCCGCGGATGTTTTCCGCGGGCCCGCAACCGTCCGGCAACAGCTTCCAATGATACTCCGGCCCGGAAACTTGCCGTTGCCACCTTCAATGAGGCCGCCCTGCCGTCACGCGTCTATCGGACTCTCTTCGGCAAAATGACTGCCTATATGGACAGGGAGAAGCCATATCTGGACAGCGGTTTCAGCCTTGACGATATGGCACGGGCCATAGGCTCCAACAGGGGTTATGTCTCACGGATGATAAACACCTGTACCGGGATGAATTTCTGTCAGTTCGTCAATGGCTACAGAATCAGGTACGCACTGTCGCTGATGGAAAACGAGCCGGGAAAGCACAATATGCTCGACATCGCCTACAGGTCCGGTTTCAACAACCGTCCGTCATTCAATATGGCCTTCAAGCTCTATGTCAATATGACTCCGGGAGAATGGATGAGGGAAAGGGAGAATGCTGCTGCGCGTCAAATGCAGGAAGATCAACTCCTTTCCATAGGGCAGGAACAGGAGCAGTCACCTCTACCGGCGTTTTTTTTACCGGATGGACGAAGCTGACGTGCCATGAATGGAGACAGATCCCCCCGTCGGGGTTAGACCTTGGGGCCCCATACTTCAGGTCTCCCTTGATCGGGCATCCTATGCCGGCGAGCTGGCAGCGGATCTGGTGATGGCGCCCTGTCATGAGGCGTATTGCGACTATGCAATACCTTTCAGTCTTGCCAATCGTGCGGTATTGGAGCCGCGCAAGCTTTGCTTCCCTGCCTGGGCCTTTCGCAATATAGGACTTGTTGGCCTTCTCGTTGCGTGTCATCCAGTTTTCAAGCTCCGCTTCGGCGGGGTCGGGCGCGCTGCAGGTCAATGCAAGGTAGGTTTTGTGGACCTTGCCGTCGCGGAACATCGCGTTCATCCTTTCCAGGGCCTTGGATGTCTTGGTCAGGATCGTGATGCCGCTTACAGGCCTGTCCAGGCGGTGAGGTACGCCGAGGAACACCTGCCCCGGCTTGCCGTCGCGTTTTGCAATGAATGCCTTGAAGGTCTCGGAGACCGGTTCGTCACCGGTCTTGTCGCCCTGTACGATGTCTCCCACGCGCTTGTTGATTATCAGCAGGTGGTTGTCTTCATACAGGATGCGGCTCCCGAGGTCGCGGAACTCCTCCTCTGTCAGGTCTCTGTAAGTCATATCTGTCTTGTCGCAATTGGCCTGCAAATATACATTTTTGTCAGTTCACGGACAATGCCCCGGGCGGAAATGATTGCGTATTCTGCCAAAATGTCATAGTCGGGTATTTGGCACAACATTGGATAAAACCAAAGGCAACCTGCCGGACAAGTGTCCGAAGGGATAAAAAGAATAATAAAAAAGGAGATAAATATTATGGGAAAAATCATCGGTATCGACCTCGGTACAACCAACAGCTGTGTAGCAGTAATGGAAGGTAACCAGCCGACTGTCATCATCAACAACGAAGGACAGCGTACAACCCCTTCCGTAGTGGCCTTCACTGAAGGAGGCGAAAGAAAAATCGGCAACCCTGCAAAGCGTCAGGCCATCACCAATCCTACGAACACCGTTTTCTCCATCAAGAGATTTATGGGTGAGACTTTCGACCAGGTGTCAGGCGAAGTCGCAAGGGTACCTTACAAAGTGGAGAGGGGAGACAACAACACCCCGCGCGTAAACATCGACGGCAAGCTCTATTCTCCTCAGGAGATTTCCGCAATGGTGCTCCAGAAGATGAAGAAGACCGCAGAGGACTATCTCGGACAGACTGTGACCGAAGCTGTCATCACTGTTCCGGCATACTTCTCCGACTCCCAGCGCCAGGCAACCAAGGAAGCCGGCAAGATCGCAGGCCTCGATGTGAAGCGTATCATCAACGAGCCTACGGCAGCAGCCCTTGCATACGGCCTTGACAAGAAGAACAAGAATATGAAGGTCGCTGTATATGACCTCGGCGGCGGTACTTTCGATATCTCCATAATGGAGCTCGGCGACGGCGTGTTCGAGGTTAAATCCACCAACGGCGACACCCATCTCGGCGGTGACGACTTCGACCAGAAGATCATCGACTGGCTCGCACAAGAATTTGCCGCAGAGAACGGCGGAGCCAACCTCAAGAATGACGCAATGGCTCTCCAGAGACTCAAGGAGGCTGCCGAGAAAGCCAAGATCGAGCTTTCAAATCAGGCCTCTACCGAAATCAACCTGCCTTACATCATGCCGGTTGACGGTGTGCCGAAGCATCTTGTAAAGACTCTTACCAGGGCCAAATTCGAGCAGCTCTGCGACGACCTCTTCCAGAGGAGCATCGAGCCTTGCCGCAAGGCGCTTGCCGATGCCCACCTGAGCGCTTCCCAGATTGACGAAGTCCTCCTTGTCGGCGGTTCAACCCGTATTCCGAAGGTACAGGAGCTCGTCAAGAATTTCTTCGGAAAGGAGCCAAACAAGAGTGTAAACCCTGACGAGGTTGTGGCAATCGGTGCATCAATCCAGGGCGGTGTGCTTGCAGGCGATGTGAAGGATGTGCTTCTTCTCGACGTTACCCCGCTTTCTCTCGGTATCGAGACACTGGGCGGCGTGATGACAAAGCTCATCGAGTCCAACACCACTATCCCTACCCGCAAGTCCGAGACCTTCTCGACTGCTGCCGACAACCAGCCTTCAGTTGAGATCCGTGTCCTCCAGGGCGAGCGTCCTATGGCAAAGGACAACAAGCAGATCGGCGTGTTCCATCTTGACGGCATCGCACCGGCTCCGAGGGGAATCCCTCAGATCGAGGTGACCTTCGACATCGACGCCAACGGTATCCTCAATGTCTCCGCAAAGGACAAGGCTACCGGCAAGGAGCAGAAGATCCGCATCGAGGCTTCTTCAGGACTGAGCGAGGACGAGATCAAGAGGATGCGTGACGAGGCCAAGGCCAATGAGGCTGCTGACAAGGCTGAGAAAGAGAGGGTTGACAAGATCAACAATGCCGATTCACTCTGCTTCCAGGCCGAGAAGTTCCTCAAGGAGAACGGCGACAAGGTGCCTGCCCAGGTAAAGAGCGAGGTTGAAGGTGCCGTTGCAAGCCTCAAGGATGCAGTCAAGAATCAGAATATTGCCGACATCGACCACTATACCGAGGTGCTCAACAAGGCATTCGAGGCAATGTACCAGAGCGCACAGGCTCAGCAGGGCGGCCCTCAGGGCCCGCAGCCGGGACCTCAGCCTGGTCCGCAGGACAATACTCCTGACGAGCAGTAACAGCTTTTACTATGATTTGAAATAAAGCGGACGGTGCCCCGTGCACCGTCCGCTTTATCCGTTTCCGGACCCGGGTCCAATAATCAGGCAAAAAAAATCTGAACGGGGTCGTCCCGTCCAGATTCTTTATTTTGTGCTATGCAGGTTATGCTTTGCCGTTGGAGCCGAGCACATCTACAATCTTGTGGATGTAGAGCTTCTTCATCTCGTCGCGTGCAGGTCCGAGATACTTGCGAGGGTCAAACTCTGCAGGCTTCTGGTTGAGCACCTGACGTACAGCTGCGGTGAGGGCAAGACGTGAGTCGGAATCGATGTTGATCTTGCATACTGCGCTCTTTGAAGCTTCGCGGAGCTGCTCCTCAGGGATACCTACTGCATCAGGAAGCTTTCCGCCGTTGGCGTTGATGATGTCAACATACTCCTGTGGAACTGAAGAAGAACCGTGGAGGACAATCGGGAAGCCAGGGAGCTTCTGCTCGATCTCGTGGAGGATGTCGAATGCGAGTGGCGGAGGTACGAGACGGCCGGTCTTTGGGTCGCGGGTGCAC
>CAMBMK010000041.1 GCA_945868745.1 uncultured Bacteroidales bacterium | reverse complement strand
AGGGCATTTTTGAAAATGTCCGGCCCGGCTCGGGAGAGGCCGATGACTCATGGGATACTGCCCAGTGGATTCTTTCCGGCACTCCGTGCAATGGGCGCATCGGTGTCCAGGGTATGTCATATCCCGGGTTCTATGCAACCGTCGCAGCCACCTGCGGCCATCCTGCCATTAAGGCTGTGTCTCCTCAGGCCCCTGTGACTGACTGGTTTATGGGAGATGATCTCCATCATAACGGTGCACCGATGCTGGCTGACACCTGCGGCTTCGGCAATTTCTTCTTCAAGACACGCCGTCGTCCCTCTGGCCGCTCGCTTCCATGCAAGCCTTTGACGGACAGTGATTTGTATGACTTTTACAAGGGCCGCACCGCTGAGGAGATTTTCAGGCCGTTTGCCCGGCGTAAAGGCTCTTTCTGGGATGATCTGATGGAACATCCCTCATACGACAGCTTCTGGAAAGAGCGCAATGCAGCCTTGCGACTTGAAGGTGTGAAACCGGCGATGCTTGTCGTGGGCGGACTCTTCGATGCCGAAGACAGTTACGGACCGCTTGAATGTTATCGCCGCCTCAAGGCTCAATCTCCTGATACTGATGTGTTTATGTGTCTTGGGCCATGGCCGCACGGCGCCTGGCTTGAGGAAGGATTCGACAGGCTCGGGGATTCGTTTATGGGTAGCGGATTGACGGACTATTATCTTGACAGGGTGGAGTATCCGTTCTTTGCCTACTATCTTGAGGAAAAGGGATGCAGGCCCGGCGATGGGGTCACTGTGATTCCTTCCGCGGCTCTTTCTGCAGAGGCCCCTGCAATGGTGCGCCAGGCAGGGGAGATTGCGGTCAGCTATGGCTGCTGGCCTCCGGAGGGCGTGCAGTTGAAAAGGCTTTATCCGGCCGTGTCCGGAGGAAGGAAGTCCCTTTCGGATGCCCCTTCGGGTGAGGAGTTCCGCTATGTCTCTGATCCGGACAATCCAGTGCCTTATTTCGGGGAAGAGGGGAGTTGGGTGTCGCGTGACCATATGGCAGCGGACCAGCGTTTCCTCCGGCGCAGGGGCGATGTGCTCGGTTTTTCTTCGGGGCGCCTTGCGGAGAGCCTGCGCATTGCCGGCCCGTTGAAGGTACATCTTGAAGTCGCCGTCCAGGGGAATGATGCCGATTTTATGGTGAAACTCATTGATGTGAGGGAAGATGGCTACAGGATGCTTGTGCGCGGGGACATGATGCCTGCGCGTTTCAGAAGCGGCTTTTCGGAGCCGGAGCCTCTTGTGCCCGGCGAAAGGACGGTAGTGGAGTTCGTGATGAATGACGTTGCCCACGAGTTCCTGCCGGGTCACAGGATTATGCTTCAGGTCCAGAGCAGCTGTTTCCCGCTTTTCGCCATGAATCCGCAGGTGTTCACTCCCAATCCGTATGCGGCCACTGAATACAGAAAGGCTGAAATAACCGTTTTCGGTACTTCCTATATCGAGCTCCCGGTATTGTGACAGGACTGGCCTGAACGCCGGCTTTCGAGCCGGTCTGCCCGGTCCGGAAGACAAAAAAAGGGGAGGTATTCTGTCACCTCCCCCGATAACCGCCAGTTTACGGTATTTATTTCACGAACTGATTCTTCAGGGCAACAAGCTTGTCGTCGGCATCGGCACCCTTGGCACCGAAATAGAACTTTATCTTCGGCTCCGTGCCTGAAGGACGAACGGACACTACATCACCTGCCTCGTCAAAGAACTGGAGCACATTGCTCTTCGGCTGTCCCGTCTTTTCAGGCTCGAGATAGTCGATGACTTTCACTACAGGCGAGCCCACGAGCTCCTTAGGAGGGTTGTTGCGCATATCGGCCATAATGCCCTGGATTTCCTCTGCACCGGTCTTTCCCTTGCGGACGAGGGAGGTGAGGGACTCCTTGCGGTAGCCGTATTCGCTGTAGATCTTCTGGAGAAGCTGGTAAAGGGTAAGTCCCTGGTCAGCAGCCCATGCAGCGCATTCAGCCACAATCGAGCAGGCTATCTGGGCGTCCTTGTCGCGTACGAACTGGCCTACATTGAAGCCGAAGCTTTCCTCGCCGCCGCAGATGAATTCGCCCTTGCCCTCGTTGCGCTTGACAACCTCGGCGATGTATTTGAATCCGGTCAGCACATCGTAGCACTTGACACCGAAGCTTGAGGCAATCTCGCGGAGAAGCTCCGTGGTGACGATGGTCTTGACGATGTACTTGGTGCCGTCGAGCTTGCCGAGCTCTTTCCAGCGGCTGAGGATGTAGTAAGTCATGATGGAAGCGGTCTGGTTGCCGTTGAGCTGCACCATCCTGCCTTCATTGTCGCGTACGGCAATGCCCATACGGTCTGCGTCAGGGTCGGTGGCAAGCACCACGTCGGCACCTTCGCGCTCAGCAACTTCGAGGGCCATCTTCATTGCTGCAGGCTCCTCAGGGTTAGGGGATACCACGGTAGGGAAGTCCCCGTCGCTTATGTCCTGCTCCGGCACATGGTAAACGTGTTCGAATCCGAGCCTGTGGAGGCATTCCGGTACGAGGCGTACTCCGCATCCGTGCAGAGGGGTATAGACAAACTTGAGGTCCCTGTGCCTTGCGCAGGCCTCAGGGCTGAGGGTGAGCGAGAGGATGTCGGAGAGGTAGCGCTCATCGACCTCACTGCCCATCATCTCAATTTCGGCACAGTCGTCGGTAGGGGTGAATTTTACCTGTGAAGGGTCGGTGATCTTTGCCACTTCCGCTACGATCTCGGTGTCCACCGGGGATGTGATCTGGCCGCCGTCGGACCAGAATACCTTGTAGCCGTTGTACTCTTTAGGGTTGTGCGAAGCGGTCACCATGACTCCGGCAACCGCACCCTTGAGGCGGATGGCGTAGCTGAGCTCCGGAGTAGGGCGGATGTTGTCGAAGAGATAGACCTTGATGCCGTTGGAAATCAGCACGTCTGCGGTAATCTTTGCGAAGAGCTTGCTGTTGTTGCGGCTGTCGAAGGAGATGCACACTGAAAGGTCACCGCTGACGTGGCTCTTTATGTAGTTTGCAAGTCCCTGGGTGGCCATCCCGACGGTATATTTGTTCATCCTGTTGGTGCCCACGCCCATGATGCCGCGGAGTCCTCCGGTACCGAATTCGAGGTTGCGGTAGAAGGCGTCTTCAAACCCGGCCGGGTCGTTGTTGCGCAGTTCGATGATTTTGCATTTGGTTTCCGGGTCGAAATCGCCCTCGAGCCATTGTCTGGCTACTTCTTTATAGTCTTGTGCCATAATTATAATGAGTTTTGGTTTGTCAGTCATGACGACATCAACAAATATAGTAATTTTCAGCCAATAACCTTCATCCGCAAAGCAGTTTTTTCAAAACGTGAAAAGGGCACCCGAAGGCGCTCCCCTCATTTCCTCCAATAATGTTTCAAAGATGTTTCGGATTTTGAAAAAAGATGCGTCAATACTGTTAAGAAACTGTTGCACGGAACTGTTTTGAGGCCGGATTCTTTATGTGTATATTTGCAGTTCCGCTCTGTGGGAAACTCCCCTCCCGGGCGGTACTTTCAACGATGCAAAAGGAAATAGGGTTCATAAGGGAACACTCCGGCGCCGACACCACGCGCCTTCTGCTTTCGCGCTCCAGATGGCCGGAAGTGGATATGGACCTTGTCGTCAATACAATTGAGGGGAGAAGGCGGATGGCTGCGAAGGTCCCGCAATGGGCCGGGAGGGATGACCTCCTCTATCCGACAAGGCTCTGTACGGAGCAGTGCAGCTCGTCTGATACGGCTTCCTACAAGGCCGGAGTGCTGAAAAGGCTTGGGGCAAAGAGGGTTGCGGACCTTACAGGAGGACTGGGTGTGGACTCGTGGTTCTTTTCTTCCGTGGCCGATGAGGTGCTGTACAATGAGATGAATCCGGACCTTGCCGCTGCTGCAGGCCACAATTTTTCCGTTCTCGGGGCTGCCCGGGACGGGGCCCGCATCACTGTGGAAAGCCTTGAACTGCGCCAGGATACCATAGACAGTGTCCTGGGCGGCTTCAATCCGGACTGCATTTTCCTCGACCCGGCAAGAAGGGATTCCGCCGGCAGGAAGGTGTTCCGTATTGAAGACTGCACTCCTGACATCATGCTTTTGAAGGATGAGCTCCTGAAAAGGGCGCGTCATTTGGTGGTCAAGCTTTCCCCGATGGCGGATATCTCATTGATTGTCAGTGCGCTCGGCAATGTAAGCGAGGTCCACTGCGTGTCCTCGGGAGGGGAGTGCAAGGAGCTTCTTGCCGTAATGGACCGGGAGGTGCCGTCAGGGATATCGCCGGCAATCATTGTTGCGGACAGGGAAGGGGAGGTGATGCGTTTCCGGCGGGAAGACGAGATGCTCGCCCCGCTTGTGCTTGCGGATACCGCCGCGCAGGGCGGGATTCTGTTCGAGCCTTCAAAGGCCGTGGCCAAGGCCGGCTGCTTCAAGCTCCTGTGCCCTCAATACGGTCTTTTGAAAATCGGACGCAATACCCATCTGTATCTGCTTCCTGATGTGGGGGAGCAGGAGGGCCTCGGGGAAAGTCTGTCCCCGCTGCGGCGCCTGGGCAAGCTTTTCAGAATCATCGAAACGGTACCCCTCAACAACCGCACGGCAAGGGAAGCCGGCCGGAAATGGGCAGGAGCAGACCTGACTGCCCGCAATCTTCCCATGGATACGGACACCCTCTCCAAAAAGATGGGGCTCGGCAGGCAGACGCAACCGGCCGGTGCGGCGCGACCTCCCCACATTTTCGGGGTGCGCGCAGATTTCCCTTCTTCGGAAAAGCCTGCCAATTACCTGATAATCACGACTCCTCTTTAGCATCCGGTCTTTCACTCCCGGAAAGGGCCCGACGGCCTCCAGTCCTGAAAAATACCTTATTTGTCTGCATTTTCCGGCCTCATTGTCCACAAAATAAGTGTTTGCAGGAAATATTCAAAAAGATATTTTTCTATATTTGCAGATTGTACGAGTACTAAAAACCTATCATAATGAACCTTTTAGAAGAAAGGATGGCCAAATATGACCAGCCTCAGAAAATGAAAGATCTCGGGATTTATCCCTATTTCCGTGAGATTGAAGGCAAACAGGGGACTGAAGTTGATATGCAGGGGCACAGGGTCCTGATGTTCGGTTCCAATGCCTATACGGGGCTTACCGGTGACGACCGTGTCATCAATGCCGGTATCGAAGCCATGAAAAAATACGGTTCCGGCTGTGCCGGTTCGCGTTTTCTCAACGGCACCCTCGATATCCACGTCGCTCTCGAAAAGGAGCTTGCCGATTTTGTAGGCAAGGAGGAGGCAATCTGCCTTTCAACCGGTTTCAGCGTCAATGCAGGCGTGATCCCCTGTCTTGTCGGCAAAAATGATTTCATCTATTGCGACGACCGTGACCACGCTTCAATCGTTGACGGCAGGCGGCTGTCGTTTGCCAAGACCGTCAAATACAAGCACAACGATATGGGCATGCTTGAGCGCTGCATCCGCCGCGCCCCGAGGAATGCAGTGAAGCTCATCATTGTTGACGGTGTGTTCTCGATGGAGGGCGACCTTGCAGACCTTCCCGCAATCGTGGAAATCAAGAAGAAATACAAAAATGTGGTGATAATGGTCGATGAGGCGCACGGACTCGGCGTGTTCGGAAGGCAGGGCCGCGGTGTATGTGACCATTTCGGACTTACGGACGATGTTGACCTGATCATGGGCACCTTCAGCAAGTCACTTGCCTCAATCGGCGGTTTCATTGCTGCCAACAGTGTCATTATCAATTATCTGCGCCATACTGCGAGGACCTATATCTTCAGTGCTTCCGCAACTCCTGCCGCAACTGCATCGGCAAGGGAGGCGCTGCGCATCCTCAAGAGCGAACCGGAGCGCCTGCAGAATCTCTGGGACGTGACCGATTATGCCCTTGAGAAGTTCCGTGCGGCCGGATTTGAAATCGGCGACACGCAGAGCCCGATCATCCCGCTTTACGTCAGGGACCTCGAGAAGACTTTCCGGGTCACGCAGAGGGCTTTCGACGAAGGCATTTTCATCAACCCGGTCATTCCGCCGGCCTGCGCTCCCCAGGATACCCTTGTCCGCTTCGCCCTTATGGCCAACCACACCCGCGCCCAGGTGGACACAGCGGTCGAAGCCCTTGTGCGAGTGTTCAAAGAAGAGGGCCTGTTGTAAGGATTTTTGGAGATAAACGATTATCTTTGTGCCGGAGAACGGATTCTCCGGCTTTTTTGTGCCAACGCCAATCCGGCTCCACGGTAAATACATATATTATGATTAAATCGATGACCGGATACGGCAAGGCGGAGGCCGTACTCGAAGGAGGAAAACTCACTTTCGAAATCCGCACTCTCAACGGCAAGAGCGCCGACATCAACATCAAGAGCACACTTCTTCCAAAGGATAGGGAACTTCCTGTCCGCCAGATGGTTGCCTCATCTCTCCAGAGGGGCACGATAGATGTGTTCATCACCTGGGAACCCAACGCCGCAGGCAGCGCAAAGACTATCAACGCCGCTCTTGTTGCCGAATACTACAATCAGGTGAAGAATGAGGTCTGCCCGCTCATAGGCATTTCTGTTCCGCAGGGCGAGGTCCTCTCCACCATTCTCAGGCTCCCCGATGTCATAGACTCAAAGAAGGCTGATATCGTGACTGAGGAGAACTGGCCCGTGGTGGAGGAGGCCGTAAGGACAGCACTTGATGCCGTCAATGACTACCGTTCAAAGGAAGGGGAGGCCCTCTACAGGGATGTCACATCAAGGGTGGGCAACATTCTTGCCCTTGCCGATGAGGTCGAGCAGTATGAGGCCGAGAGGATCGGTACGGTGCGCAGCAGGATCCTGAAGAATCTCGAGGACCTCGCGCAGACTCCTGACCCGAGCCGTTTCGAGCAGGAGCTGGTGTATTATCTTGAGAAGCTCGACATCAATGAGGAGAAGGTCCGTCTCCGCCAGCACTGCAGGTATTTCATGGACACTATCGACGGCGAGGAGTATCCCGGCAAGAAGCTCGGCTTCATCATCCAGGAGATGGGCCGCGAAATCAACACCACGGGCTCCAAGGCCAACCACGCACTCATCCAGAAGGCGGTAGTCAGGATGAAGGACGAACTTGAAAAAATCCGCGAACAGTCAATGAACATTCTCTAATCATATCAACTTATGGACGCAGCTAAGAATATGGGCGCGGAAGAGCCGCGCAAGCTCAATTTCCTTGAAGAAATCATCGAGACCGACCTCCGGGAAGGCAAGGTGGACAGCATAATGACAAGGTTCCCTCCGGAGCCGAACGGATATCTCCATCTCGGCCACGCAAAAAGCATATGCCTCAATTTCGGACTTGCGCAGAAATACGGCGGAAAGACCAACCTCCGCTTCGATGACACCAATCCTACCAAGGAGGATACCGAGTATGTGGATTCCATCAAGGAGGATATCAAGTGGCTCGGTTTCGACTGGGCGCAGGAGCTTTATGCATCCGACTATTTCGACCAGCTCTACCAGTGGGCAGAGGAGTTGATAATTAGAGGATTGGCCTATGTTGACGACCAGACACAGGAGGAAATCAGCCGCGGGAGGGGAACGGTGGACAAGCCGGGAGTCGACAGCCCTTACCGTGACCGCACCCCGGAGGAAAACCTCAGGCTTTTCAGGGAGATGAGGGACGGCAGGTATGCCGACGGCGAGAAGGTGCTCCGTGCCAAGATTGACATGGCGCATCCTAATATGATGTTCCGTGACCCTCTTCTCTACCGCATCAAGCACGCGAGCCATCACCGCACGGGCGACAAGTGGTGCATCTATCCGATGTATGACTATACCCACGGCCAGTGCGACTCCATCGAGCACATCACCCATTCCATCTGCACCCTCGAGTTTGACGTGCACAGGCCTCTCTATGACTGGTTCATCCGGACCCTGGGCATATTCCCGTCGCATCAGTACGAGTTTGCAAGGCTCAATCTCACCTATACCCTCATGAGCAAGCGCAAGCTTCTCGAGCTTGTCCAGAAGAACTATGTCAGCGGATGGGACGACCCGAGGATGCCTACCCTCTGCGGAGTGCGCAGGAGAGGTTATACTCCGGAGGCCCTCAGGGCTTTCTGCGAGAAGATCGGCGTCTCCAAGAGGGACCAGCTCATGGACATCCAGCTTCTCGAATGGTGCGTGCGCCAGGACCTCAATGCAAGGTCCAACAGGTATATGGTGGTGCAGGATGACCCGATAAGGCTCACCATCACCAACTGGGAACCGGGCAGGGTGGAGTGGTTTGACTGTCCGCTCAATCCGGCCGAGCCTGAAGGTGCGGCAAGGGCCGTTCCGTTTACCGGGGAGCTTCTCATCGACAGGGCCGACTTTATGGAGGATGCCCCGAAGAAGTTCTTCCGTCTCAAGCCGGGCGGGGAAGTGCGTCTCAAATACACCTATATCATCAAGTGTGAGGAGGTCGTGAAGGATGGGGACGGAAAGGTCGTGGAACTCCGCTGCACCTATGACCCTACGACCGGAAAGGACGGGGAGTACAGGGCGGTTAAGGGCACAATCCATTGGGTTTCAGCTCCTCACGCAAAGGAAATCGAGGTGCGCCTCTATGACCGTCTGTTTACCCAGGCCGATATGAACTCGATTCCCGAGGGACATGACTACAAGGAATACCTCAATCCTGATTCCCTCATTGTCGTGAAGGGATATGCCGAGCCTGCCCTTGCGCAGGATGCAAGCGGGATTGCAGTACAGTTTGAGAGGAACGGTTACTACTTCAGGGACCCGGACAGCACGGAAGAAAAACTTGTTTTCAACAAGACTACTTCGCTTAAGGATTCCTATCGGCCGGAATAATTTGGTTACTGATTGTAATTTTCTTATCTTTGCGGCCCAAACTTAATCCTTATATTTTTTTAAGTATGAAACTGACAATCATCGGCGCCGGAAACATGGGTGGCGCCATTGCCCGCGGTCTTGCACAGGGTTCCATTGTATCTGCATCCGACATCACTGTTGCAGATCCTTACACACCGGGTCTCGAAGCCCTGAAGGCTTTTTGCCCTGAAATGAACGTAACCACTGACAATCAGGAGGCTATCAAGGATGCTGACATCGTTATCGTTGCTGTCAGGCCACGCCTCATTGACAAGATTCTCGGCGGTATCCACCTCAATTCGCGTCAGGTGCTGGTGTCCATCGCCGGAGGTGTCACCTTCGAGCAGATCGAGAAGAGCGTAGGTCCGAAGCAGACCGTTTTCCGCCTCATCATCAACACTGCCATCTCCCAGCTCGAGAGCATGACCCTCATCGCAGGAAGAAATGCCTCAAAGGAGCAGGAGCAGGCGATTCTCGACATCTTCAATGAGCTCGGAACCGCAATGCTGATTCCGGAGAACCTCATCCAGGCTACCACAGCCCTCACTTCCTGCGGCATTGCCTATGCCCTCAAGTACATCCAGGCCTCCATGCAGGCAGGTATCGAGCTCGGTATCAGCCCTAAGGATGCGCAGAAGATGGTTGCTCAGTCTGTAAGGGGAGCCGCTTCCCTCATCCTCAATACCGACACCCATCCGAGCGTGGAGATCGACAAGGTCTGCACTCCTGGAGGTATGACAATCAAGGGTATCAACGCACTCGACCACCAGGGATTCACATCCGCTGTCATCAATGCGATGAAGGCCTGCCTCCAGTAGCCCGGAGTCATATGACCGGACAGGTTGACATTTGATTGAATAACGGGAGATGTCTTTTTTCGGGCATCTCCTTTTTTGTGTTTGTCCCGGAAAAAGGTTATATTAGCATTTTAATCCTCACATCATTTTGACGACAATGCGGAATGTGGCTCTAATAACCGGTATCACCGGACAGGACGGGTCTTATCTGGCGGAATTGCTGCTGGAGAAAGGCTATGAGGTCCACGGTGTGCTCAGGCGCAGCTCTTCCTTCAATACAGGAAGGATCGAGCATCTGTACCTCGAGCAGTGGATAAGGGACATAAAGAGGGGCCGGAGCATCAATCTCCATTACGGGGACATGACCGATTCGAGCTCCCTTATCCGTCTCATAAGTGAAATCAGGCCGACGGAGATCTACAATCTTGCGGCCCAGAGCCATGTCAAAGTAAGTTTCGAAGTCCCTGAATATACGGCTGAAACCGATGCCACCGGAGTCCTGAGGCTTCTTGAGGCGGTGCGCATCTGCGGCCTTGAAAAGACTTGCCGCATCTATCAGGCATCCACCAGCGAACTCTTCGGAAAGGTGCAGGAAGTGCCCCAGACCGAGACAACCCCGTTTTATCCGCGCTCACCGTACGGCGTAGCCAAACTCTATGGCTACTGGATTGTAAAGAACTATCGTGAAAGCTACGGCCTGTATGCAGTCAACGGGATACTGTTCAACCACGAATCCCCGCGCCGCGGAGAGAATTTCGTGACAAGGAAAATCACCCTTGCCGCGGCTGCCATTGCACGTGGCCGTCAGGACAAGCTGTACCTCGGCAACCTCGATGCAAAAAGGGACTGGGGGCACGCCCGTGACTATGTCGAATGCATGTGGCTGATGCTCCGGCAGGATGTCCCGGACGATTATGTGATTGCGACGGGCGAGCAGCATTCGGTACGTGAATTCTGCACTCTTGCCTTCCGCTATGCCGGTATGGAGCTGCGATGGGAGGGAAGCGGAGTTTCCGAAAAGGGAATAGTGGAGAGCGATTCCACCGGCAGGGGGCTTGAAGGCAGGACTGTGGTGGAGGTGGACGAAAGGTTTTTCCGCCCGTGCGAGGTCGAGTCCCTGTTGGGAGACCCTTCCAAGGCAAGGCGCGAGCTGGGATGGAATCCGCGCAAGACACCGTTTGAGGAGCTTGTGCGCGAGATGGTCCTCGAAGATATGAAATGATATGGAAAAGGATTCAAGGATATATGTGGCGGGCCACAGGGGAATGGTCGGGTCTGCGATAGTCAGGCAGCTGGAGCGTCTTGGCTACTGCAACATCATCACCCGCACCCACAGCGAGCTTGACCTTACGCGCCAGGAGGCCGTGGAGGCATTTTTCGAAAAGGAACGCCCTGAATATGTGTTCCTTGCGGCGGCAAAGGTCGGGGGGATAATGGCCAATTCGGAGGCCCCGGCGGATTTTATGTATGAGAACATGATGCTGGAGATGAATGTCATCCATTCCGCCTGGAAGACCGGCTGCAGGAAGCTTGAGTTTCTCGGCTCATCGTGCATATATCCGCGTCTTGCCCCTCAGCCAATGAAGGAGTCTTGCCTTCTCACATCTTCTCTGGAATCCACCAACGAGGCATATGCCCTTGCAAAAATAAGCGGTCTAAAATACTGCGAATATCTTGACCGTCAGTATGGTACGGAGTTCATTTCCGTAATGCCCACCAATCTCTACGGTCCCAACGACAATTATCATCCCGAACATTCCCACGTGCTTCCGGCGCTTATACGGCGTTTCCACGAGGCAAAGGAGTCCGGCCGCACCTGGGTCACCTGCTGGGGGGACGGAAGCCCTCTGCGGGAGTTCCTCTATGTGGATGACCTTGCCGACCTGTGCGTTTTTCTGATGAATAATTATTCCGGCCCGGAGACTGTCAATGCCGGTACCGGCAAAGAGTTGTCCATCAGGGAATTGACTGAGCTTGTGGCGAAGGTTGTAGGCTACACCGGCGAAATCCGCTGGGACACTTCCCGTCCTAACGGCACTCCCCGCAAGCTTCTTGACGTTTCGAAGGCGAGGGAGCTGGGATGGCACTATAAAACTGAGCTTGAAGAAGGCATACGCTTGACTTACAGGGATTTCCTTGAAAACCCTATGCGTGCAGAAAGATAGTTGAAACTATGTGACTGATGAAGCAGAAGAAAATGGCCGAAAAGGCACATAAAGAACAAGAGTAAATATTTCAAAACAGCTTCTAAATGCGTGTTCTCTGGTTTGCCAATACACCGTCGAATTTCTCCACCGAGGGAAGTTCCTACAACGGGACGGGCTGGGTGTCCGCCCTCGAATCCGAGATAAGGGACAAGGTCGAGCTCGGCCTGTGTTTTATGACCGTTAAGCCTTTGGAGTCCTTGAGCAGCTGCGAAATACACCGCAGCGACAAGGGCCGGTGCTGCTGGCTCAGGGCCCGCCAGCACGGTGTGGACTACTATCCTGTCCACAATGCCTATGACCGCAGGCGCTCCGACCGCATCAAGAAGCTCCTTGGCTTCAGCAACGGGGAGAATGACCTCGTGAGATGCTTTACGGAGGTCGTGGAGGATTTCAGACCGGACGTCATCCAGATATTCGGCTCGGAACACAGCTACGGCCTTGTGGCAAAGCATACCGATGTGCCCGTGATACTTCATCTCCAGGGTATCATGAACCCTTATTTCAAGTCTTTCTTCCCTCCGGGTGTATCCTGGAACAGCTATATCGTCTCTCCGTTCTCCCCGTCGAAGGTTTTCCAGAAACTCTATCTCAAAAAGAAGTGGGAGAGGGCGTGCGAGCGTGAAAAGACCATTTTCTCGGCAGTGAAGTATTATCTCGGCAGGACGGCCTGGGACCGCTCCGAGGTGCTCAAATACAATCCTTCCGCCGTTTTCTACCACGGTGACGAAATTCTCCGCCGTCCGTTCTACGATGCGGACATCAATGCGACCGTGATGCCTTCCTCGCTCAAGCTCGTGACCACCATTTCGGAGCCTACCTACAAGGGCTACGACGTGGTACTGCGTGCCGGAAAGATACTCAAGGAGGTCTATGGAATAGATTTCGAGTGGAAGGTCTATGGCAATATCGACCCGAGATTCTTTGAAAAGCTCACGGGCATCCGCACTGCCGATGCGGGAATCACCCTTGCGGGTGTAGCCACTGCCGACGAGCTTGTGGAGGCCATCAGTGCCGCTTCGATGTATGTGCATCCGTCCTATATCGACAATTCTCCAAACAGCCTTTGCGAGGCCCAGCTCCTGGGTGCCGCTGTGGTGGCTACATCTGTCGGTGGAGTGCCGACCCTCATTGAGGACGGTGTGACCGGATTCCTCGTGCGCAGCGGCAATGCCGACGATATAGCCGAGAGGGTAGTTGCGATGTACCGCGACAAGACGACTCTGCGCC
Source organism: uncultured Bacteroidales bacterium (assembly GCA_945868745.1). GTDB lineage: Bacteria > Bacteroidota > Bacteroidia > Bacteroidales > UBA932 > Cryptobacteroides. The sequence continues at coordinate 994 of CAMBMK010000041.1, read as the reverse complement.
GTATCGGACGCCAGGCAAGGGAAGTCGCCCTGCAGAGGCACAACCGCGACAGGATAGTGGCAGACCTGCTGAAGGCCTATTCGGAATTGGTGAACAGATAGCTTTTTATTATATTTGCAATTTCTTGCGTGTCCGGACCCTTGCGGCCGGAAAATTGCAGGAACTGCATGGTTTGAACGAATATAAAAATCAGAAATATAGATGGCACTCGCTGACATTATCAAAAAAGTGTTCGGGTCGAAATCAGACCGCGATATGAAGGCTGTGAAGCCTGTTCTTGAGAAGATTCTCGCTGTATATCCTTCGATAGACGCCCTTTCCAACGATGAACTCAGGGCGCGTACCGAGACCCTCAAGACCAGGATCCGCGAAAAGGAGGAACCGTTTGAAAAGAGGATTGACGAGATCATGGCAGAGCTCGAAAAGGATATTCCGGTAAATGAAAAGGAAAAGCTTGCCACCGAATCGGACAAGCTCGTGAAGGAGGAGGACCAGGCGATTGAGGATATCCTCAACGAGGTGCTTCCGGAGGCTTTTGCCATCATGAAATCCACCGCAAGGCGTTTTGCCGGGAGCGCGACCGTGGAGGTCACCGCTTCAGAGTTCGACAAGGCCCTCAGCACCAGCCACGACTTCGTGCATATCGAAGGGGACAGGGCCATCTGGCAGAACCATTGGGTGGCCGGCGGCAACGATACCAGGTGGGACATGGTCCACTATGACGTGCAGCTCATCGGCGGTATCGTTCTCCATCAGGGAAAGATAGCCGAGATGGCTACCGGTGAGGGAAAGACCCTCGTGGCGACCCTTCCTGTTTTCCTCAATGCCCTTGCCGGAAAGGGAGTGCATGTGGTCACTGTCAATGACTACCTTTCAAAGCGTGACTCCGAGTGGATGGGCCCCCTGTATATGTTCCACGGCCTTTCCGTTGACTGCATCGACAAGCATGACCCGAACAGCGACGCCCGCCGCCGCGCATACAACTGCGACATCA